>DBFVHV010000091.1:0-6806 GCA_048524165.1 Streptococcus sp. | reverse complement strand
CAAAACGAATTAAATATATAAAGGAGAAATAAACATGGCTCAACAACGTCGTGGCGGATTCAAACGCCGTAAAAAAGTTGATTACATCGCAGCTAACAAAATCGAATATGTTGATTACAAAGATACTGAGCTTCTTAGCCGTTTCGTTTCAGAACGTGGTAAAATTCTTCCACGTCGTGTAACAGGAACTTCAGCTAAAAACCAACGTAAAGTAACAACAGCGATTAAACGCGCTCGCGTTATGGCACTTATGCCTTACGTAAACGAAGACTAAAACTAATGCCCTCGTCTGAGGGTGTTTTTTTCTGTCTTGATTTTGTAGACTTTTATCATTTCTAGGGATGATAGTGGAGAGATTTAATCTTGTACTTTAGGGTAAAAGAAAAACCAACTGGACTTCTCATTTATCTTGAGGAGCTAGTTGGTTGTTTTGTGGTATAAGAAATGTGTTTTCTAAGAAATCATCAAATTTCTGATCATTAACGAGGATATCAACATTGTCTTTGAAAACCTTGAAACGATTGCCTAACCAGTGTGCTTTGATATCTGCCCAATTGTTGAAACGACTCCAGCGGTAAGGAAGTGTTGGATCTTGTTTTTCAAAAACATAGATACTACCATCTTTTTCGTAAGCTATAGCTGTGTGGAAGTTACTAACATCTCCAGGGCTATTTTGAAAGACGGAGAGGAGTTTTACATTTTCTGGAAACTTGAGTCCAGCTTCTTTCCAAGCTTTCAGGAGGTCATCTGTAGACTGGTAGCTGATATTATCCCCAAAGAGGAGGCTGTAGAGGGCTTGATCCTTGGCGTTTAGCTCTTTGTGACGGGACTTGAGATCCAGAAATTCATTTTGAAGGGGGAGGTCCAATTTGGTAAGGTCCTCCGAGCTTGTAATGAGGTCATGAAGGAGGAGAAAGGACGTTCGTCGGCAGTTCAAATCATCGGTGAAGTGAGATTTATTATCTTCAAACGTTTTTTCGTCAAGGAAGGTGACAAATTGATTTTGATCCTTACCGATTTTGCTTGGGGTCCATTTTTTGACAACAGGCTGAAGATCTGTGTTTTCCTGATTGTAGCGGTTGATATAAGGAACTAGATTATCCCAGTCTTTTGTTGGAATACCCTTGCTTTTTAAATCTTTAGCTAGCTGCTTTTCCTGAGTTGGGATTGTCACATTGTTGAAACTATAGTAAGCCTGATAGCTTTTTTGACTAGTTTTGTGGCTGCAAGCCATAAGTAATAGGCAGCAAGTGATGATAAGTAAAGGAAATTTGATACGCATCTATTGGAGTTCTTTCTTTTGTCTATTAACTTTAACATTTTAGTATAGAACAGCCAGCTGTGTCAAGATTTCTGATGCAAAAAAGCACCCTTATGGGTGCTTGAGATATCGGTTGATTAAGATACTGGTGCGTAAGTGCTTTGGACGTTGTAATGACGTTTGAAGAAATATTTGGCAACACCAGCGATAACACCAATAATAAGGATTACAATTGGAGAAAGTCCAGGATTGAGGTAACTTGGAAGAAGGGCTGTAAGACTAAAGAGAGCAAACCATGCAATGAAAGAAAGTGTAATGACGGTCATGCTAAACCACCATTTAGGACGCTCTTCTTTTGGTTTGTTATTATGACGATAGATATAGTGGTAAGGGGTATACATAGCAAGGCCACCAATAAATGAGACTGAAAGAAGGGTTGTGAGGCCGTAGCTTGTTTGTGTACCCGAGAAACCAAAGATTGCGTTCATAATAGCAACAATAGCTAAAAGGAATAATGAGGTATCAAGCCACATCTTCCAAGGTGTTTTGTCTGTTTCTGGAACTTCTTTGCTAGGTTTTCCAGTTTCAGGTTGTTGGTGCTTTTCAGGAGAGAAACTAGCTGCCCAAACAGTTGGAGCACCAAGGAGTCCGCGGCCAGTGATTCCTTTTTTCTGATTTTCGATAAGTTCAGGAATAATATCGCCAAGGATATCTTTGATTTCTTGGTCTGACTTACCATCTTTGATGAGTTGGTTGGTTGCGATGTGAATAAATTCTTGGTTTTTCTTGGTGAGTTTTTGGATGTCCATGAGATGACCTTTCGATAAATAATATTATTTTTAGTGTTGCAGTTTAGGGAAAAGAAGAGGCTCTATGTTAGAACCATTTTTTTCTGATAAAGTAGATAACAACGCAAGATGACCCGAGAGCCGCGATGAAGAAAATGACCCAAAAGGCGTTATCTAAATCGTTTAGGGGCATAGAATTGTTTTTAAAGTTCATACCGTAAGCGGAGAAGATAACGGTTGGGATGTCCAGAGCCATAGTCATGAGAGCCAGTGTTTTCATGATAGTGTTCTGGTTATTACCGATGATAGAAGCTGAAGTTTCAGCCATGGCGTTCAAGACATTTTCATAGATGCCTGCCATCTCAATGGCCTGTTGGGTTTCGACCAGTGTATCTTCCAAGAGATCCTCGTCCTCGATATATTTTTTCAAGCTAGAGGCGTTACCTGTTAGCTTTTTAACAATTCGCTCATTCATCTTAAGTGAGGCTTTTAGATAGACAATGGATTTTTCCAATTCCATCATGTCAATCAACTGCTCGTTCTTTGTCGCATTTTCCAACTGAGCTTCCAATTTATCGCTCTGACGGTCGATAGAACGTAGGGCGGTTAGGTAAAGTTGAGCATTGCGATAGAGAATTTGGAAGACAAAGCGTGTCTTCATGAAGGTATAGAAGTTACGTACACGGTGATTGAGGAAGTTGTCCATAAGGCTGATGTCCTCGAGGCAGGTAGTAACGACTACCTCTTCGGTAACGATGATACCCAATGGAATGGTAACGTAGTAACTTTTGTTATTACGTTCTTCTTGGGTTGGGACGTCGACCAGGATTAGGGTGTAGTCATCTTCGACATCGATACGTGATGTTTCTTCCACGTCCAAAGGGGCGCGGAGATCTTGGATATCAATGTCAAAACGTTCTGCAACCTTCATGGCTTCTTCCTGAGAAGGGTTTACCAAATGAATCCAAGCACCAGGCTCGAATGTTTCAATTTCTTTGAATTCTTTTCCGGTGGATAAGAACATTTGTTTCAATGGGAACCCCTCCTTCGTCATTAGGTAAGTGCTAGCGTCTTGATTTTAAAAGAAATAGTGATAATTTTGACAATCGCTTTTCAGTACAAAAACGCTGCTCTTAGCTTTTTAAGCGGTGTCGAATGAGGCTTGGGGACGATATCTCTTGCCTTTTTTACACACTCAACCATTATACTACATTTGAAACATTTTTGGGTTGGATAAATTGAAATTTTGTTATAATTATGAGAGAAGATCGGGATGTATTTTCCATCCGTCTGTAGAAAGGAGTGGCAGTAGCTTTAGGGCTAGAGCCTCTTAAAAATATGCAAGATAAGTTAGTGATTCATGGAGCAAGAGCTCACAATTTAAAAAATATTGATGTGGAGATTCCCCGTGATAAGCTGGTTGTAGTGACCGGTTTGTCAGGATCTGGGAAGTCATCCTTGGCTTTTGATACCATTTATGCAGAGGGGCAGCGCCGTTATGTTGAAAGTCTCTCAGCCTATGCCCGCCAATTTTTGGGGAATATGGAGAAACCTGATGTGGATTCGATTGATGGCTTGAGTCCTGCCATCTCCATTGATCAGAAAACAACGAGTAAGAACCCTCGTTCTACTGTAGGAACTGCAACGGAGATTAATGACTATCTTCGTCTCCTTTATGCGCGTGTGGGTGTGCCCTATTGTCCTAATGGACACGGAGCTATTCAGTCATCATCTGTGGAACAGATTGTAGATGAGGTTTTAGCTCTTCCTGAACGGACACGTATGCAGATTTTGGCGCCTATTGTTCGTCGTCGAAAGGGGCAACACAAGTCTATTTTTGAGCGCGTGCAGAAGGACGGTTATGTTCGTGTTCGTGTGGATGGTGAGATATACGATGTGACGGA
Organism: Streptococcus sp.; assembly: GCA_048524165.1. Classification (GTDB taxonomy): domain Bacteria; phylum Bacillota; class Bacilli; order Lactobacillales; family Streptococcaceae; genus Streptococcus. The sequence continues at coordinate 2,853 of DBFVHV010000091.1, read as the reverse complement.
AGTCCCTGAGCTATCCAAGTCGAAGATGCATAATATTGAGGTGGTTGTGGACCGTTTAGTTAATAAGGAAGGTATCCGTAGTCGTCTCTTTGACTCAGTCGAGGCGGCGCTACGTTTAGCGGATGGCTACTTGATTGTGGATACTATGGATGATAATGAATTGCTCTACTCGGAGCATTATTCTTGTCCAGTTTGTGGTTTTACAGTGCCTGAGTTGGAGCCGCGTCTCTTTTCCTTCAATGCGCCATTTGGTTCTTGTCCAACCTGTGACGGTTTAGGCAATAAACTAGAAGTTGATATGGATTTGGTCATTCCTGACGCTAGTAAGACCTTGCGTGAAGGTGCACTAGCGCCTTGGAATCCTATCTCATCCAACTACTATCCTGCCATGCTTGAGCAGGCCATGGAACAGTTTGGCGTGGATATGGATACGCCATTTGAAAATCTTAAAAAAGAAGAACAAGATTTGATTCTCTACGGATCTGGTGACCAGGAGTTCCATTTCCATTATGTTAATGATTTTGGTGGAGTGCGTGATATTGACATTCCTTTCGAAGGGGTTGTGACTAATATCAATCGACGCTATCATGAGACTAACAGTGATTTCACCCGCAATGTCATGCGTGGTTATATGAATGAACTGTCATGTCCAACTTGTCATGGCTATCGTCTTAACGAAGCAGCACTCTCGGTTCGTGTTGGTGGTGAGGATGGCTTAAATATTGGTCAAATTTCTGATCTGTCTATTTCTGATCATCTTCAAGAAATAGATCGCCTTGAATTAGGTGAGAATGAAGGATTGATTGCCCGTCCAATTATCAAGGAAATCAAGGATCGTCTGACTTTCTTAAACAATGTCGGCCTTAATTACTTGACTCTCTCTCGTATGGCCGGAACACTTTCAGGTGGTGAGAGTCAGCGTATCCGTTTGGCGACACAGATTGGCTCCAACCTTTCTGGAGTCCTTTATGTTTTGGATGAGCCCTCTATTGGGCTTCATCAGCGTGACAATGATCGCTTGATTTCAAGTCTTAAAAAGATGCGTGACTTGGGCAATACCTTAATTGTGGTGGAGCATGATGAAGATACCATGCGTGAAGCTGACTGGCTCATCGATGTGGGACCTGGCGCTGGTGCCTTTGGTGGACAAATCATAGCTTCAGGAACCCCAGAAGTAGTTGCTAAAAATAAGAAATCAATTACTGGTCAGTACCTGTCAGGTGCAAAATCAATTCCTGTACCGGCGGAACGCCGTGTAGGAAACGGCCGTTTTATCGAGGTTAAAGGAGCCAGTGAAAATAACCTTAAGAATGTGTCTGTCAAGTTTCCACTTGGGAAATTAATCGCAGTGACAGGCGTCTCCGGTTCAGGAAAATCAACTTTGGTTAATGGTATTCTCAAGAAAAAAATTGCCCAAGAGCTTAATCGAAACAGTGAGAAACCTGGGAAACATAAATCAGTAACTGGCATCGAGCATATCGAGCGTTTGATTGATATTGACCAAAGTCCAATCGGGCGTACTCCACGTTCCAACCCTGCAACCTACACAGGCGTCTTCGACGATATTCGCGATCTTTTTGCTCAAACCAATGAGGCCAAGATTCGCGGTTATAAGAAGGGGCGTTTCTCTTTCAATGTCAAGGGTGGCCGTTGTGAAGCCTGCTCTGGTGATGGGATTATTAAGATTGAGATGCATTTCTTGCCCGATGTTTATGTGCCCTGTGAGGTTTGTCATGGCACACGCTATAATTCTGAGACCTTAGAAGTTCGTTATAAGGGAAAAAATATCGCTGAAATTCTGGATATGACAGTTGATGATGCGGTTGATTTCTTTGCGGCGATTCCTAAGATTGCTCGTAAGGTGCAGACCATCAAGGACGTGGGGCTCGGGTATGTGACCCTGGGGCAACCGGCAACAACCCTATCAGGGGGGGAGGCCCAGCGTATGAAACTGGCTAGTGAGCTTCACAAACGCTCTACTGGGAAGTCTTTCTACATTCTCGATGAACCTACGACTGGTCTCCATACAGATGACATTGCTCGTCTCTTGAAGGTGCTTCAGCGTTTTGCGGACGATGGTAACACGGTTCTCGTGATTGAGCACAATCTGGATGTTATCAAGACCGCAGATCATATCATTGATTTGGGTCCTGAAGGCGGTGTCGGTGGAGGTACCATCGTCGCTACAGGGACTCCAGAAGAGGTAGTAGCCGTTCCAGAAAGCTACACAGGACAATATTTGAAAGAAAAATTGAAATAATGTAAAAAGGGCTCTCTGAGTCTTTTTTTGCTTTAGGCTGGTTTAAGTTGAGTTTGCTATTCTACGGTTAAGAAAAAAACAAAAGGAGTCACACTATGGTTAAAAAGCGTTTTTTCATAGGATTTAACGGTATTCTTCTAGCCCTATTTCTAGATATTTGTCTTTTGATTAGTATTCGTACAGTTGATCATCATGGTCGTTTTCAATCAACAACGGATAAATGGCAAACCTTACTTTACGTTTCGGGAGTTTATGTTAGTTTTCTCCTTTTTGAGATGATTTTGTTTCTTATTATGAGACATCGTAGAAATAAGCAGGTTGTGGGACAAGTCCTATAAGGACTTGTTTTTCGCAGCTATTTATGGTGACATCTATGTCACTATTTTTTTGATAAGGGAGGTTCTATAATAAAGGCAAGCCCTGTAAAGCTAACTGCTAAAAGGTTAGAAAAATAAGAGAGTAGCCATATCTTTCGGCTTCAAATCTTATCTAAACGATTGCTCAAGAACAGCTGTTTTTAGAGTTATCAGGGGTTGGAATGACACCTTTGAAAGGACCAGATATGGAGAAGAAAAATATGGATAAACAAAAAG
>DBFVHV010000090.1:0-4868 GCA_048524165.1 Streptococcus sp. | reverse complement strand
AAGCTTATTGGTCCCCTCCAATTTTGCATTTGAGTAATGTGTTTCTAGTGCGTTTTTGATGTATTGTTTATGTTTAAGAAAAGTCCTAAAGACTGTTTTGAAGTAATGATTGGCCTTGCTTATATTCTCTTCTATGAGTTCAAAAAACTCATCCACTCTTTTTTCCTGAAAGTGAAAAAGCAAAAGCTGATAGAGGTTATAATAATTAGCGAGTTCTTCTGAGAACTTCAGTGTCTTCCTAACGACTTCATGTGGACTTAAGGTTTGACCAAAGGTCTTCGAGTGAAATGACTTACAAGATAACTTACGGCTGTCCTTTTGGAAGAGTCTCCAGTGATTTTTCAAGGCTCGATAAGGGAGTGATTTCTTATCAAACTGGTTCATAATGGCAATTCTTGTCTTTAAAAAGGCTCGACCGAGGTGCTGGATGATGTGGAAACGATCAATAATGATTTTGGCATTTGGGAAAAGACTTCGATCTAGTGGCATATAGGCTCCTGACATATCCATCGTGATAAACCGTACCTTTTGGCGTGCTTTCAAAGGATACTTCAAAAAGTAGTTTCGAATAGTGGTTTGACGGCGATTATCAAGGATAGTTATGAGTTTGTTGGTCTCATAGTTTTGAGCCACAAAAACGAGTTCACCTTTCTTGAATCCAAACTCATCCCAGGACATAACAGCTGGGAGTTTGTCATAATGTTCCTTGAAAGTAAACTGGTCAAGTTTACGATAAACAGTGGACGTCGATACACGAAGTCTTCTGGCAATATCCGTTAGTGATACCTTCTCAGTTAGAAGTTGTGCAACCTTTTGTCGGACAAGGTTGGAGATTTGATGGTTTTTCTCAACGATTGATGTCTCAGCTACCGTGACTCTTTTACAACTTTTACACTGGAAGCGACGTTTCTTCAGGCGCAGTAGTGTTGGAGTTCCAGCTTGTTCGAGAAGAGGGATTTTAGAAGGTCTTTGAAAGTCATATTTAATCATCTTTTCTTGGCAATGAGGGCATGGTGGTGCAGGATAATCCAGTTTTGCTTGAATCACGATATGAGTATCCGTTTCAAAAACAAGTGAAATAATGATGTTAGGGTCTTTAATTCCAATTAATTCTGTGGTATTCTTAATAAGTCTCATAAGTTCTTCCTAATGATGGTTTGGTTGCTTTTCATTATAGTTCTTATGGGACTTTTTGTGTACATTCAAAAAGCTCTATAATCTCTACAGTGGTTTTACCCACTACAGAAATTATAGAGCCGAAAAAGTCTGAGTTTGTAACTCAGGCTTTTTTAACTTTTTTTACAAAAAACAATTCACTATCAGAAGATAAATCCTTACGATAGTAGAAGTCATCAAAGGATAAGTCTCGTAAGGCATCTATGGTTTGACAATTTTCCTTCATTACAGCTGTCAAAAAAGCTCCTCTAGCCTTTTTAGAAATCGTTGAATGTGTCTTAAGAATACCATTACGGTCTTCCATAAAACTAACTGTGAATAACTGCTTACGAAGACTTGGGCTAAAGACATCTTCAAATTCACTTGACAGCAAGGAAACAACTGGAACTTGACTCTCTTCTAGGAATTGGTCATATTCAGTACGCCAATAGTTTTTTAAGGACTGACCATTAACCTTAACCTTTGTATGAAAGTCATGACGATGTTCTTGAATCGGATAAAAAGCGGGAATAATCCCATAAAAAGAAGATGTGATAAATACTTGGTGACTAAAGAAATCTTTTTCACATGTGGATAAGTCATTGCGTTTAATGTGACGATACATCAGTCCGTTAAAAAGCTCGACAGCTGGGTAATTCTTCGCTTCACCTGATAAAATTGCATCCCAACGCTGCTTTTCTTTCTCAGCCTGCTCAGGCTTTATTTTATAAGCTATGGACAAGTCGTCTGTGGATAACTTAGTCATTTCTATTAGAATAGCTGCACTCTTTTCAGATAGTTTTTGGAAGGGGACTTCCTTACTGGGCTTCATTTCTTTTGCGGTTGGAATTAAAAATCTAATCATATTGTTATTGTAAAGCCATGCTGGCATTTCGTCAAGAATTCTCTCTAGCAAAAAAGGAAGCAAACAGTCGTCAACTTCCTTCTTTATTAATCATCTAAATCAACAAAACGACCTAGAATATGTACATTTTCTGCGATTGAAACAAAAGCTTTAGGGTCTGCTTTTCTCATATAATACTTGAAGTCCGTATACTCTTCACGGGTAATAATAGCTAGCAATACTGCTTTCTTTTCGTGATTATAAGTTCCTTCCGCATCGTTAATCATCGTTACTCCACGGTGAAGTTTCTTCTGAATCATCCTTACAACTGGATCAGGATTACTTGTGACAATCATGGCTTGCATTTTCTTCTGTTTAGTGAAAATCGCATCTGTTACTCGACTAGAGACAAAAATTGTAACCATAGAATAGAGAGCGTACTTCCAACCAAAAAGAATACCTGCAAAAATCATGATAATCCCGTTGACAATCAAGGAGATATTCCCAACCTCACGACCCGTTTTCTTACGAATAGTGAGACTGACGATATCTGTTCCTCCGCTAGAAATACGTGATTTTAAACCGAAACCAATCCCTGTTCCCATGACTAGACCACCAAAAATAGCATTAATCAATGGGTCCTCCGTTAAGGTCACATGAGGCATCACCTGAATAAAAAGGGAACTCATTGTTACCGTAATGAAGGTGAAGATGGTAAATTTGTGGCCAATCTTATACCAAGCTAAAATCAAGAGTGGAATATTAATCGCATAGAAAGTCAATGATACTGGAATCTCAAAGCCCAGAGTCCTGACACTCAATGCTGATAACACCTGCGCCAACCCTGTAGCTCCACTGGAGTAGACATGCCCAGGTTGAAAAAAGAAATTCACGGCAATTGATGACAAGAGCCCATAGAATACTGACGCTGAAACTTTTTCAGTATATTTTTCACGAGAGATACTACGTGCCGCTTGCAAAACGCCCATTTTCTTTGCAGATTTTTTCGCTATATACTTAACATGTTTATGAAGAGGTGCTTTATTCATTTTCTAATTCTACATGAAGGGCAAGTTCTTCCAACTGTTTATCAGCCACAAGACTTGGAGCCTGAGTCATAGGATCGGATGCCTTATTATTTTTAGGGAAGGCAATCACTTCACGAATATTATCTTTACCTGCAAGAAGCATAACAAAACGGTCAAGCCCGAGAGCCAAGCCACCATGTGGTGGGAATCCATAGTCCATAGCTTCGAGAAGGAAACCAAATTGCTCATAGGCAGATTCTTCAGAGAAACCAAGGGCTTTCAACATACGTTCTTGTAAGTCTTTCTGATTGATACGTAGACTACCACCACCAAGCTCATAACCATTCAAGACAATATCATAGGCTACAGCACGTACCTTAGAAAGATCTCCTTCGAGTTCTGCTGCAGAATCTTCTGTTGGCAAAGTGAATGGGTGGTGGGCGGACATATAACGGCCCTCTTCTTCAGACCACTCAAACATTGGCCAATCGACAACCCAAAGAAAGTTAAATTTAGTGTTGTCAATCATGTCAAGTTCTTTAGCAATTTGATTACGCAAAGCACCAAGTGTGTTATTAGCGATTTCAAGTGTGTCTGCTACAAAAAGAACTAAATCATTTTCTTCAATCTGTAAAGCATCTGTCAACTTGTCTTCAATACTTGTCAAGAATTTAGCAACTGGACCTGCTAGAGCTCCGTCAGTCATCTTAACCCAAGCAAGACCTTTAGCACCAAATTGTTTGGCAAAGTCTGTCAACTTGTCAATGCTTTTACGTGAATACTTATCTGCATTTCCTTTGACAACAATCGCCTTAACAGCTGGTGCCTCAGAAAATACTTTGAAGTCTACATCCTTGACAACCTCTGTCAAGTCTTGTAAAAGCATGTCAAAGCGTGTATCTGGCTTGTCAGATCCATAGTTATTCATAGCATCATCATAAGACATGCGCGGGAATGGTAGTGTCACTTCAATCCCTTTAGTTTCTTTCATAACCTTAGCAATCAATCCTTCTGTAATATCTTGGATTTCTTGCTCATTAAGGAAAGAAGTCTCCAAGTCAACTTGTGTAAACTCAGGTTGACGATCACCACGCAAATCTTCATCACGGAAACACTTTACAATTTGATAATAACGGTCAAAACCAGCATTCATCAATAATTGTTTAGTGATCTGAGGACTTTGTGGAAGAGCGTAAAAGTGGCCTTGGTTAACACGGCTTGGAACCAAATAATCACGTGCACCTTCTGGTGTAGATTTTGTCAACATTGGTGTTTCAACATCGATAAATTCCAAGTCATCAAGATAATTACGAATGGTATGAGTTACCTTGGCACGAAGCTTAAAGTTTTCCAACATCTCTGGACGACGAAGATCCAAGTAACGGTAACGCATACGTGTATCATCACTAGCCTCAACACCATCTTTGATTTCAAACGGTGTTGTTTTGGCAGTATTAAGGACTTTAAGATCTTCAACTTTAAGCTCGACAGCACCTGTAGGCAAGTTATCATTAGCTTGTTCACGCGCTTCAACTGTTCCTGTTACTTCAATAACAAATTCGCTACGCAAGCTCTCAGCTGTTTCAACAACAGCTGCATCAGCATTTTCAGGGTTAACAACCAACTGCATCAAACCTTCACGGTCACGAAGATCGATAAAAATTAAACCTCCGAGGTTGCGACGACGAGATACCCAACCTTTCAAAGTAATAGTAGTTCCGATATGTTCACTACGAACACGACCGGCATACATAGAACGTTCCATAAATACACTTCTTTCGTTAATTTTTTAGTCTTAACTATTATAGCAAAAAGCCCATCAAAACCCCACCCATTTCAGG
>DBFVHV010000089.1:0-2743 GCA_048524165.1 Streptococcus sp. | reverse complement strand
AAAGCGATAAGCGTCACTACAGCAACTGTAATTTGCATACCAGGTTTAGACAAGGCCACAAACTTATTAGCAATCACAATCATAACAATTGTGATTGTAATTGGGTAAAGAATCAAAAGTACCGGTACTGAGAAAGCAATGATATTATTAAGTCCCAAATTGGCAATCGCAAACCCAACAAGAGTGAAGACAATAGCATAGGTTTTGTATGAGACTTGTGGGAAGGCTTTGTTAAAGAACTCACCGGTCGCCACAATCAAGCCTGCCGTTGTCGTAAAGCACGTCACTGTTACCATAACTGCTAGGAAAATCTGTGAAATCGGACCAAAGATAGCCTGGGTTGCATTTGATAGAACAGCTGCTCCAAGGTTAGCACCCTCTCCCAAAGTTGATGTATCAAGTGGGAAATGGTTACCCAAGAATGCTAGACCTAAGTATAAACCTGAGAACATCAATCCAACCAGAATACCAACAACCCAAATGGTCGAGATGTACTCTTTTTTAGATTTAAAACCTAATTGATTGAGGGTTACCACTGCCACTACACTAAAGGCTACCGAAGCCAAGGCATCTAAAGTATTGTACCCTTCCAAGAAACCATTACCAAAGGCTGAGGCTTTATAAGCTTCTGTTGCAGTATGTGTGCTATGACCACCATATTTAAAGGCACCAACTACAATCAAAATAACGATTAATAGGGCAAAAATAGGTGTCAGGATTCGACCAATACTATCTAAAATCTTAGAAGGATTCATTGCAATCCATAAAGCCAAGGCAAAATAAACGGCTGTGAAGGCAAGTAACCATAGACTAGTATGACTATTACCGACCATTGGTGCAATACCAATTGAAAAAGCTGTCGCTGCTGTCCTTGGAATGGCAAAGAATGGCCCAATAGACAAGTAAAGCACTGCCAAGTATAACAAGGCAAACTTAGGTGAGATTTTTTGAGAAATCTCGTGAATATACCCCTTCGGATTTAGAGTTCCAATAATAAGTGTTAGAATTGCAATTCCGACACCAGATAGGACAAAACCAGCAATGGCTGGCCAGAAATGACCTCCAGATTCAAAGCCTAGCTGAGGAGGAAAGGTTAAGTTTCCCGCTCCAAAGAACATACCAAACAGCAAAAGGGCTGTAAGGCCTCCTTTTTTTAACATAAGTTACTCCAATCTAAAACAAACAAGACATGACGTCCCAAAAGGAAAGGACTTGTTTATTAATATTTTTAGTCAACTTAACTAGTATGACATGATTAATTTGAAAGTTCAAGCTATTGAAACTTATTCACAAAGGTTTTTAAAATTTCAAATATTCTGTCTGATTGGATGAAAAAACTAGACAAGATTCTTATCTCGTCTAGTTTAACGACTTAAATTATGGGTGACTAACAATCAGTTCAAGATTTCCCTTGATTTCCCAAGCTTGAACATCGCTAGGTAGAATGAAATGGCTACCTTTTGCAATGTCGTAATCTTGCCCGTCTACTTTAAGACTTCCTTGGCCATCAAGCACACTAAACAAACTGTAATCAGCGGTCTTTTCAAAATCAGCCTTACCTGAAATTTCCCATTTGTAAACAGCAAAAAAATCACTTGCCACTAGGAGCGTTGATTTGAGGTTGTCTACTTTTGTTGTGACTGGGCGACTGTTGGCAGGTTCTCCGATAGTAAGCACATCGATAGATTTTTCCAGATGGAGCTCACGCAAGTTTCCTTGGTCATCTTTACGGTCAAAATCATAAACACGATAAGTCGTATCACTAGATTGTTGCGTTTCAAGAACCATGATACCTGCACCAATAGCATGCATGGTACCACTAGGCACATAGAAGAAATCTCCTGCTTTAACTGGAACCTTTGTCAAGAGATTTTCCCAATCCTTACTTTCAATTTGCTGGCGCAATTCTTCTTTTGATTTAGCATTGTGACCATAAATGATTTCTGCACCTGGTTCGGCAGCAATGATATACCAACACTCTGTTTTACCAAGCTCACCTTCATGTTCAAGTCCATAAGCATCGTCTGGGTGGACCTGAACTGAAAGCCAATCATTGGCATCCAAAATTTTCGTCAAAAGCGGGAAGACAGGTTCCTGACGATTGCCAAACAATTCACGATGCTCTGCATAAAGCACATCCAAAGTTTGACCAGCATAACGACCATTCTTAATCGTCGATACACCATTTGGGTGGGCTGAGATAGCCCAGTACTCTCCAACATGGTCGCTTGGAATATCGTAGCCAAAGACATCACGCAAATGCGTGCCACCCCAAATTTTCTCTTGCATGACAGATTGTAAAAACAATGGTTCAGACATAATATTCTCCTTATTCTAGGAACGAGAGCCTCAGAGTCTCTGGAAAATTTTAGAAAAACGACCATCAGTGATAGAGTTGTAGATGGATAAATTCCAAATATGTCTTCAAATCACATGCAGGCCACTAGTCCTCTTATTTACCATAATTTTAGGCAAGTTCTTATGATTGTTTACCTCAATTATAAGCATAATTTGTGAAAAATTCAACAAGCCTTAAAGAAATCATAATATTTTGGCTTAATGACAGCAAGTTATTTCAATAGCAAAATACCTTCTAAAGTCCTGCTCATTCCTTCATTTTCAGGATAGACTGATTGCATATATAGACTTTTTAACCTATAATACTAGAAAGATTTTATGAAAGGAAACCTGTCAATGAAATTCTATTCCTATGACTATGTGCTAAGTCAGATTAGCCAACAAA
>DBFVHV010000088.1:0-7026 GCA_048524165.1 Streptococcus sp. | reverse complement strand
TTTCTCTATACATATTACCTCCTTTTAAGGCATAGCAGCGTTAACAACGCTACGTCCAAAGTCTCTTCCTGTAGAATATAACGTTCCCCAGGTATCTTTAACTAGTCCTGCTACACTTGACAGAATTCCTCCCCCATTAATTTGCGCAAGTTCAGTAAGTGATAAGTCAGAATAAATCATATTTATTTCTAACATAATATTCTCCTTTCTTTTTTAGCTCTAAACAAGCTATGACATCATTCTATAGTTTCCAAAAAGAAAAAAATAGTGACATAGATGTCACTAAACAGGCTTATTCACTCAATACGATATTTAACCTTCAACTTAAGCCCTTGTAGAGATACAAGGCACCAACCAGAAGGAAAATCAGTGCATACTGATTCTCTCCACGATAGAAAAATAGTGATGCTCCTATTAAGAAACAGACACCCAGTATTACCCTAAATGATACTTTCATTTGTCTACCTTCTTTCTATAAGTAAGATGAAAATAAGAACAAGAGATAAGTTTAGTTGTCACTACTCACTCATAGTATAATACTGGAAAATAAGAAAATCAACTTATCCAAAAGAATGATTTTGATGACAAAATACTCCCCATTTCTGGAGAGTATCATCTTCTATTTTTCGAAATGTGAACCGAATGTAACAAACTCAGCGACTTCTTCTTCCTTACCGTCGTGGAGGTCGCGGACAATTTTTGATCCCACGATAACGCCGTCTGACACAGCATTAAAGCGTTTAATATCTTCCTCGGTTGACACACCAAAACCTGTGAGGACTGGAATGTCTGCATGGGCAGTCAAGTTAGCCAAGTGTTTATCAAGGTCATCACGGTAATTACCAGTTTTACCAGTGACACCATTGATGGCAACGGCGTAGATAAAGCCTTCTGCACCATCAATCAACTGTTTCTGGCGGTCAAGTCCTGTAGTCAAGCTGACCAAAGGCACGAGGGCAAGGTCACTGTCTTTCAAATAAGGAGTGATAAAGTCAGCGTGTTCATCTGGCAAATCAGGAATAATGAGCCCCTTGACAGATGTCTCTGCCAGGTCCTTAACAAAGGCTTCAATACCATATTGATAAACTGGGTTGATGTAGGTCATGATAACCAAAGGCACCTGTGTCTTTTTTTCTTGAAGCTTCTTGATGATAGCTGTCAAAGTCACGTCTTTAGCCAAACTACGTTGTCCTGCTAGTTCAATAACAGGACCATCGGCCACAGGGTCTGACCATGGAATACCCACCTCGATAGCTGAAACACCACTATTTTCTAAGAGAGCAATAGTCTCAAAGAGTCCGTCTAGACCTTTAGCGTGGTCACCAGCCATGATATAGGGTACGAAAATACCGCGTTTACTGTCTTTGATAGCTTGTAGGTGTTTTGTTAGTGTTTTTGTCATGGTTTATTTCCCTTCTGCTTCAGCTTCAAAACGTTCTTTAACCTGCATAACGTCCTTGTCCCCACGACCTGAGAGGCAGACGATGAGGCTTTGGTCTGGCGACATCTTAGCTGCCACTTTTTGTGCAAGCGCAATGGCATGGCTAGACTCAAGAGCTGGGATAATACCTTCCAAGCGTGACAGAAGTTTGAAGCCTTCTAGCGCTTCTTCATCTGTGATAGAGTCGTAAGTCGCACGGCCAATTTCGTTGAAATAACAGTGCTCAGGACCAACCCCTGGGTAGTCCAGACCAGCTGAGATAGAGAAAGCTTCCATGATTTGACCATGAGCATCTTGGAGGACATCCATAAGCGCTCCATGAAGGATACCTGGGCAACCTTTGGCAAAGGTTGCGGCGTGTTTTTCAGTATTAAGCCCCAAACCAGAAGCCTCAGCACCATACATAGCTACTGATTTATCATTAACAAATGGGTAGAACATACCGATAGCATTTGAACCACCACCAATACAAGCCATTACAGCATCAGGCAGTTTCCCGCCAGAAATCTCTGCATATTGGCGTTTGGCTTCACGACCGATAACAGATTGGAAGTCACGAACAATTTCTGGGAATGGTGCCGGACCAAGGGCAGATCCCATAATGTAGTGAGTGTCCTCGATACCTGCAACCCAAGCACGAAGAGCAGCATTTACAGCATCCTTAAGCACGCGCGAGCCATCTGTTACGCTAAATACCTTGGCACCAAGCAATTCCATACGGAAAACGTTAAGCGCCTGACGTTTAACATCTTCCTCACCCATATAGATAGTACAGTCCATGTCGAAAAGAGCAGCGGCTGTCGCTGTTGCAACACCGTGTTGACCTGCACCAGTTTCGGCGATGATTTTCTTCTTACCCATACGTTTGGCAAGCAAGACTTGACCAAGGGCATTGTTAATCTTGTGGGCCCCTGTGTGGTTAAGGTCTTCACGTTTAAGATAAATTTGCGCTCCACCGATATAATCAGTCAAACGTTTGGCGTGGTAAAGAGGTGTTTCACGGCCCACATAGTTTTTAAGGAGGTCATCCAATTCCGCTTGGAAACTTGGATCTTCCTTGGCTTCACGATAAGCCTTGTCCAATTCAATAACGGCTGTCATCAGCGTTTCGGGAACGAACTGACCACCGAATTTTCCGTAAAATCCTTTTGCATCAGGTTGTTGATATGTCATGCTTTCACTCTTTCTATAAATGCTTTAATCTTGTTTAAATCTTTGTGACCATCTGTCTCTACACCTGAGGACACGTCCAAGGCATAGGAATGGAAGGTTTCTTTAGCCTCTGCCACATTGTCCACAGTCAAACCACCAGCGATAAAGTAGTCCTGCTCAATCTGCTTGTCAGCCAAGAGTTGCCAGTCAAAGGTCTGACCACTGCCGGCAATAGGGGCATCAAAAAGAAGATAATCCGCCTGGCTCTTGACTTGAGAATCACTATCTGCAATCTGAATAGCTCGAATAACTGGTACTGATATCTTTGGAATCAGAGCTTCATTAAAAGTTCCATGAATCTGAACCATTTCTAAGGGAACCTGATTAATCGCTTCTTCCAGTTCCTTAAGACCTGGTGAAACAAAGACACCGACGATTTTTGTCTGATCTGTCACCCCTTTAGCCAGCTCGTGAGCTTGTTCAAGACTCACTTGACGCTTGCTTTTGGCGAAGACAAAGCCAATGTAGTCAGCACCTGATTCAACTGCAGTTGCTACTGCTTCTGGTGTCGACAGGCCACAAATTTTAACCTTTGTCAATTTGCAACTCCTTGACCTTTTCAGCTACATTGTCAGCCGTCATAAGAGCAGTTCCTACCAGAATCCCATTAAAATATGGGGCAACTAGGGCAGCATCCTGACCTGTAAAAATAGCCGACTCAGAAATATAAACAGGCTTGTCCTTAAAATGCGTCGATAACTCAAGACTGGTATTGATATCTGTCTCAAAGGTCACCAAATTACGGTTGTTAACGCCGATAATTTCAGAACCAATACGATGAGCCACTTCCAATTCTGGCAGATTATGCGTTTCAACCAAGACTTCCAAGCCAAGGCTAGTCGCAAAATCATAGAGCTCCTTAAGACGAGCTTCTGGCAAGGCCGCTACAATCAAGAGAATGACTGTCGCACCCGCATTACGGCTACGCACAATCTGTTTCTCATCAATAATGAAGTCCTTAGCCAAGGTTGGAATAGCTACCTGTGACGAAATTTCTTTCAAATAGGAAATATCACCTTTAAAGAAGACTTCGTCAGTCAAAACAGAAATCATGGCTGCCCCATTTTCCTCATAGGTCTTGGCCTGAGCCACAATATCCACATCTAGGTTAATATCACCCATACTTGGACTGGCTTTTTTCACTTCAGAAATAATTTGCAGCTTGTTTTGATTTGACTTGAGAAAATCATAGAGGCGATAGGTCTGACGCAAGGGCTGCAAGTCTTCCATGACCAACTGGGCCACTTCTTTTTCTTTTTGTTCTAGGATCGTTGGGAGAAAGGCTTTACTCATACTTGTACCTCTTGGAGTTGGCGAAGTTTCTCTAGGGCTGAGCCGTCCGCAATTAATTGACGAGCAAGCTCAACACCTTCCTTAATAGTCGCAACCTTACCATTGGCAAAGAAACCAAGACCTGCATTAAGCACTGTTGTTTCAAGATAAGGACTAGCTTCATTTTTCAAAACACTAAGGAGAATCTCTGCATTTTCTTTGGCATCGCCACCTGTGATATCAGACAACTCAACCTTGTCCATCCCCAAATCTTCATAAGTGAAAGTGTGCTGGCTGATGTGACCATCTTCCAAAAGGGTGTAGGTGTTAGTGCCATAGAGCGCTGCTTCGTCCATATTGTCAGGACCTGTGATAATAACCGCACGTTTACGTCCCAACTGTTGGATTGCATTAGCAACAATCTCCTGCAATTCCACACGATAGAGCCCCATGAGTTGCGTCTCAAGGTCAAGCGGATTAGCCAGTGGCCCAACTAAGTTCATAATTGTTGGAATCCCAAGAGCTTGGCGAGCTGGACCGATAAAACGCATAGCTGGGTGCATAGTTTGGGCAAAGATAAAGGCCAAACCAACCTCGTCTAGTGCTTTAGATAGGGTTTCTGGTGATGCCGCAACGTTAATTCCAAGGGCTTCAAGGACGTCTGCCGAACCAGATTTAGAGGAAATCGAACGGTTACCAGCCTTGGCCATACGAATATCACCTGCTGCTAAGACAAAGCAAACCGTTGTTGAAATGTTGAAGCTATAAGACTGGTCCCCACCAGTTCCACAGTTACACATAGCATCTGTGAAGGTCTCTGGCAAGACCGTCGCGTGTGATTTGAGGGCACGCACGATACCTGTGATTTCATCTGCTGTTTCTCCCTTAGTTTTAAGCCCCATAAGGAAGGCAGCGATTTGGCTTTCTGAGACTTCATTTTTGAGAATGCGGTCAAAGACTGCTTGGACTTGGTCTTGAGACAAGTCTTGTCGGTTTGAGATTTGTAGGAATATTTCTTTCATATCTGTTTTCCTTTTAAAAACGGTTCAATATTTTCCGATGCACGAGAAGATGTTTTGAGCGTAGACCAATCTAGTCAAAAGACTGACCAACTAGCCTGCAACGATTTTCACAAAATTTTCAACCATCTTGAGGCCATCTGGACTTCCGATGCTCTCTGGGTGATATTGCAACCCGTAAATTGGTAGTTCCTTATGCTGGATGGCCATGATTTCTTGGTCATCCGTTGTGATAGCTGTCACATCAAAGCCCTCTGGCATTTGGTCAACAACGATGGAATGGTAACGCATGATTGGGACATCATTGTCGATATCCTCGAAAATTGGCGATGGCGTTTCAAAAGTAATATTACTTTGCTTGCCATGCATGACATTTTTAGCCAAGCCGAGTTTACCACCAAAAGTTTCTGCAATAGCCTGATGCCCCAAACAAATTCCCATCATCGGTTTTTTACCAGCGAAATCCTTAATCATGGCTTCCATTTTACCCGCATCAGCTGGCCAACCCGGACCTGGTGAAAAGACTAGCCCGTCAGCTTTTTCTGCCTCTTCATAGAGCTTCTCATCATCGTTACGCAAGACCTTTACCTCTGTAAAAGTGCCTAGGTATTGTGCCAAATTATAGGTAAAAGAATCATAGTTATCAACTAGTAAAATCATTGGGCATCTCCTATTCTTGTCATAGCTTTCGCCTTGTTAATCGTTTCGTAAAATTCATTTTCAGGAACACTGTCATAAACAACACCTGCACCTGCTTGAACATAGGCTTTTTGATTTTTAAGAATCATAGTACGGATAGCAATGGCAAAGTCCATATCTCCTGTCGCAGACAGATAACCGATAGCTCCCGCATAAATACCACGTTTTTCCTGCTCAAGCTCATAGATACGACGCATAGCACGAATCTTAGGTGCCCCTGACACAGTTCCAGCTGGTAGGGTTGATTTTAGAGCATCAAGAGCCGTCAATTCCGGCAAGAGTTGCCCCTTAACCACACTGGTAAGGTGCATGACATAGCGGAAATATTCAACATCCATATACTTGGTCACCTTGACCGTACCATTTTTGGCAATCTTACCAATATCATTACGTCCCAAGTCAACCAACATACGGTGTTCCGCAGTTTCTTTGATATCATGTGAGAGTTCATCCGCTAGAGCAGCGTCCTCAGCCTCATTGGCACCACGAGGACGAGTTCCAGCAATCGGATTGGTTACCACCTCTCCATTTTTCACTGAAACCAAGCTCTCAGGGCTAGCACCAATCACCTGATAATCTCCAAAGTCATAGAAATAAAGGTAGTTTGATGGATTGGTCACGCGCAAATTACGGTAGTAATCCAAAGGATCTCCCTCAAAGTCCGCTGAAAAGCGTTGGCTAAGCACACATTGGAACATATCTCCTTCACGGATAAGCTTTTTAGCCTTAGCCACCATATCCATAAAGACCTCTTTTTCGATATGATTTGAGAATTGCAAGGCTTGCAAGGCTTGAGGTGTAAACTCGTTTGGTGCCTGAGTCTGGAGGCTCGTTACCACCTGTCCAAGAGCTTGACGTACTGCATCATTGTCACGACCAGAGTAGATATTATCCTCAACCACATAAACCTTTTCCTTCTTGTGGTCAAAAATCAAATAAGACTCATAGATGAAGAAATGCATATCAGGTGTCCCAATCGTGTCTTCAGGAATCTCACCAATATTTTCATAGAGACCAATCATGTCATAACCTGCAAACCCGATGGCTCCGCCTGCGAAAGGGAGGTCAGACTTGATGCCTTTGACGGTTACTCGGTCCAAGTATTCGAAAGGATCTTGATCAATTGCCTTACCATTTTCATAAAGAACACCATCCTTGAAGGTTACTTCAAAGACCGGATTGTAGGCAACAATCGAAAAACGTGCATTTTCCTTCTCACGAGGAATAGATTCAAGGATAACCTTGTGTTCCCCTTGAACACGCATATAAGCCAAGATTGGTGTTAAGGTATCGGCTGGTAAAATTTTTCTCATAATATTTCCTTTCAAACTGGTTTATCGAGAGTAATAAGACTGATGCAAGGCTCCTTTATAGGAGGTATTG
>DBFVHV010000087.1:0-14727 GCA_048524165.1 Streptococcus sp. | reverse complement strand
ACCAAGACTTCTTCTGGAACGTCCAAATACTTAGTATCGAAACTTCCCATAAAGGCAGTTGGGTATTCGACCAAGTTCAAGACTTCATTCAAAAGTCCTTCTTCGATTTGGACTTGAACACCTTGTTCTGCTTCGATAGCTTTGATTTGCTCACGAATCATGTTTTCACGCTCTTTGCTATCTGCAATCACGTAAACCGTACGAAGGTCTTCTTCATAAGAATCCGCATTTGTGATTTCCACTTCGTGACCGAGGAAACGGTGCCCACGACTCACACGACCTGACTTGATATCCAAGAAATCAAGGTCAAGCGCTTCATCACCCAAAAGGACAGTCAAAGTGTGAACAGGGCGAATGTATTCAAAACTGTTGTTAGCCCAGTGCATGCTGACAGGGAAGGTCAATGAAGCAAGTACTTCTGGGATACCAGCTAAGACTTCTTTAGCAGGTTTTCCAGCTTCATGTTTCGTGACATAAACGTACTCTTCGCCTTTAACTTCACGGAATTCAATATCGTCAACGGTCAAGCCTTTCCCACGAACAAATCCTTGGGCTGCTTTTGAGAAGTTACCTTCTGCATCCAAGGCGATTTTTTTAGAAGGTCCTTTAAAATCTTCTGTCAAATCGGTTTGTTGGTCAGCCAAACCAAGTACACGAACTGCCAAGCGACGTGGAGTTGAGAAGGTTTGAATGCCTTCATATGAAAGACGATTTTCATCTAAGAAGGCTGCCATTTTCTCGCCCAGTTGTTTTTCACTTGGTGTGACAACGTAGGCTGGCAACTCTTCAAGTCCTAGTTCTACTAATAAGTTTTTTGTCATGTTTTTTCCTTTACATCTTCTTCTTTTTGATAGGCACCTTAGGTACTGGGGACGTTGCTAACTAACTTTGTGAGGCTGTAGGGAAATCTTATGTCTCCTTGACATAGATTTCCAACAGTCTCATCAAAGTGAATTTAGTCAACTGATTTTTGAACCTAAGGTTTCAAAAATCCCCATCAAGCAGTACGGCGGCGCCTATCCCTTTAGCAAGTCTTTGACTTGCCTCTAGGTGCCATATGGGCTCACTCTGTTCGCCCTTTTTCCATTCTTGTAACTCTCTTTATTCTTCCTCTTCTGCTAGGAGTTTTGCGCGTGTGGCTTCGTCGAGAAGTGGGTAACCGAGTTTTTTACGTTCTGCAACAAAGGTCTTAGCTACGATACGGGCCAAGTTACGGATGCGGGCAATGTAACCGGCACGTTCTGTAACAGAAACAGCACCACGTGCATCAAGCAAATTGAAGGTGTGTGAACATTTCAAAACGTAGTCATAGGCAGGGTGAACAAGACCCAATTCCAAGGCACGTCCTGCTTCTTTTTCAAATTTTTCAAAGTTTTCAAGAAGCATATCTTGATCTGAAACTTCAAAGCTGTATTTTGAGTGTTCATATTCTGGTTGAAGGAAGATTTCTCCGTATTTAACGCCTGGAGCCCACTCGATATCATAAACTGAGTCTACTTCTTGGATGTAAGAAGCCAAACGTTCCAATCCGTAAGTGACTTCAGAAGTTACCGGACCAGTTGCCAAGCCACCAACCTGTTGGAAGTAGGTGAACTGAGTGATTTCCATACCGTCAAGCCAAACTTCCCAACCAAGACCAGCTGAACCAGTTGATGGGTTTTCCCAGTTGTCTTCAACGAAACGAATATCGTGTTCCAATGGATTGATGCCCAATTTTTCCAATGACTCAAGGTAAAGTTCTTGAATGTTTGATGGTGATGGTTTCATGACCACTTGGAATTGGTGGTGTTGGTAGAGACGGTTTGGATTTTCCCCGTAACGACCGTCAGCTGGGCGACGAGATGGTTCAACATAAGCCGCATTCCATGGTTCCGGACCAATAGCACGAAGGAAGGTGTAAGGACTCATTGTACCCGCACCCTTTTCATTATCATAAGCCTGCATGAGCATACAGCCCTGGTCATTCCAGTATTGCTGCAAAGTCAAGATAATCTCTTGGAAGGTTAGTTTTTTAGACATTGTTAACTCCTTTTTCTATAATTTCTTGCGACATGAGTCTGCTTCGTCAATCATACGAGGCAAGACGAGTTAGTACTGCATCTAGCTCAGGCACCCTAGTGCTGAGCGTGGGGCAAGCCCGACTATAAGGAGGTCTCTGCCACTGACGCAGTGGAATATTAATTTCTTAGACATTAAATACTCCTTTATCTTTGCGACTCAGAATGCAAAAAGAACCATGTCTCTGCTCCTAAGTCGTTCGACCTAGGGGCGTCAGAAACGCGGTTCCACCCTAATTTATTACTTCATTTTATTCTACTATACTCAGATTTTTACTGAGAGAAAGCGCCACTTTGCTTACTTTGCTCTACTTGGCTTTCACTATCCCAAGCTCGCTAGAAAAACGCCATAAGCCCTTCTTTCTTGTCAGTATTATAGCAGAAATAGAGAAACTTGTAAAATAAAATTCTAACCCTTCTCACCAATCCCCATTTCCTGACGAACATGTGCATGGGAATCTTCATGGAGAATGTCATTATCAATTATTGATGCTTCTCGAAGTTCTTGAGCCTTTTTCTCGTCATGATGGGTTAAATCTTGATTTGGATTATAAGATTTCTCGATAATAGTCAGGAGATGGTTTCGAATTTCCTCTTCCTTCCGAATTCTACTTTTTTTGCGGTAGCTGGCTACAACTAGAACAACCAACATTAACATCCCCAAATAACCAATTATGGGATACATAACTGCCACTAGTTGACGGAAACCCATAAAGGATATAGCAAAACCAGCCAGGGCAAAGGCAGCCACAAAAAACTTGAATCGTTTATCACTACCTGCTGAGAAGCGTTTCCCAAGGGCATAGTAAAGACTAAATACGGTATTGAAAATCAAGCCAAAAATCACTAAGGCGTAGAGTGTCGCAAAGATAGGGTTCACTTCCTTGGCAATAGCCAACATAGGAACATCCGAGCTAGCAACTTTATCACTGTTAGCAAAGAGAATCAAGGTCGTGATGAAGAAAATCACACCAACCATGAGGCCTCCCCATGTTCCGCTCTTTTCAGCTTCATTGATTTTGAGAATAGAGCCCCCCATCACAAAGGCCATCGCTATGGCCGACATGACACAAACAGCAAAATAATTGACCACGGACAACCAGATATTTGGGAATGGGGATTGAATGGTTTGCGACACCTTATCCATCTCTGCAAAATCCCAGTTACGCCCCAGGACATTGGTCACAAAAATCATGGCAATCATAACCAAAATCATAGGAGTAAAAACGCCAATAACACCGATGATTTTCTTGAAATCTAAGAAACTAACAAAGATAGTCAAGGCTGTGCAGAGGAAGGCGCCAACCCAAATCGGCATACCAAACTGCTGATTTAAGTTAGCCCCTGCACCTGCTGTCATAACAAAGCCAAAAAGAAAGCATGTGATAATCAGAGCAATATCCAGAATACGATAAATGACGGGATGGCTAATCTCAGCCAGAACGACTGAATGGTCATCAGAACGGTAATAACTTCCCAACGCTATCATTAGTCGCCCAAAACCGATATGCAAAATCCCTAGGACAATCACGCCTAACAGTCCCCAGACTCCAAAACTAACAAAATACTGTAAGAGATCTTGACCTGAAGATACCCCTGCACCAATCATTACACCAACATAGGCCAGGGCAATACTCCAAATACGTTTCGACATATATCCTCCTGTAAAATAAAAAAGTATTTCCATTTTACACCTTTACTGTTACAATTCTGTAAAAAACAAAAAAACAGTACTTAAACAAGAAAGCACTGCTTATACCATTACTTTTCCCAACCTTTACACCCATCAATATAGGTCGCTTGCAAATGCAAGGAATCATCTAAAACGATGAAATCGGCTGGGAGACTAGCTTTAAGGCTACCACATTTATTTTCTAGCCCAACCGATCTGGCAGGAACACTAGTTGCCATTTGTAAGGCTTGAGCAACCGTCACGAGTCCCCAATCAACCACATGTTTGACACCGTCTTTGAGTTGTAGGATAGATCCAGCTAGGTTACCACCTTCCTTAAGGCGAGCGGTACCATTTCCCACAATAACAGGAAGCTCACCTAGCATATAGTCACCATCAGGACAACCTCCCGCTGACATACAATCTGTAATAAGGGCAACTCCTTGAGGCGTTTTTTGCTTGATAAGAACCTTACAAGCTGCAGGGACCACGTGATGACCATCTGCAATCAGTTCACCTATAGTTTCAGGACTATCAAAGGCTGCACCAACCATACCAGGCTCACGGTGGGTAAAGCCACGCATCCCGTTGTAGACGTGAACCCAAACGGACGCCCCAGCTTCCACTGCTGCCATGGCTTCTTCATATGTGGCATTGGAATGGCCTAGAGCAATAGTCACGCCTTGCTTGGTCGCTTCTTGAATAAATTCAGCCACTCCCTCACGTTCAGGAGCAAGAGCCAATTTAATCAGTTTTCCTTGAGCCGCCTCCTGCCATTCCTTCAATTGTTCCACACTTGGATTGCCCATATACTTAGGATTTTGAGCTCCCTTGTAGGTTTCAGTGAAATAAGGTCCTTCAAAGAAGAGCCCTTGAATTTTGGCACCAGTCTCCTTACCAACCGTATTAGCTGTTGTTTGGCAAATAGCCTTCAACTCTTCAAATGGCGCTGTTAAAGCTGTCGGTAAGAAGGAGGTCACACCTGCTGAAAGCAAGGCTTGACTCATGCCTAGAAGACTTTCCTCAGAATTATCCATGACATCATAACCCGCAAATCCATGAATGTGAGTATCTACAAGACCCGGAGAAATCTGATAATCACTGTAATCTAGTACCTCTGCACCTTCTGGTACATTTTCCGTCCAGTCACCAAAACGGCTATCCTCAACCGCTAGGTAGCCACCTTCCTTGATTTTATGTTCAAAATAAAAACGTTTGGCTGAAATATAATAGGTCATAGGAACACCTCTCATGATTTTTCTATGTTTTTTAATACGCTTTCATTATAACAAAAAAGCCGAGAAATTTTCTCGACTTTCTCTATTAAATCACACCTTCTGTAACCTTTTCAACAAGGTTAATCGCATGGTCTGCGATACGTGTGTAATGTGAGAGGTAATCAACATAGTTGATACCTGCTTGCGCAGTACACTCACCATTGTTAAGACGTTTGGTATGTATTTTACGCAATTGTTTTTCAAGTTTTTTCAACTCTTCATGACGAAGGATAACTTGACCTGCAAGCACCTTATCATCATCCACAACAACACGAATACTATCAAGAACAATACGGTGCGTACGGTTATAAACATCACCAAGCTCAGCCTTAGCAGTCTCAGAGAATTCAATTCCCTTATTATGAATATGTTGTGAAAGGTTGGCACTTGCAAATGCCAGGTCACCAATACGCTCCAAGTCACGAACAGAATCTAAAACACTTGCCAAAACTTCGTTTTCAGAAACACTAAGTGATTCGTTAGAGATGTCAATCAAGTAAGTTGTTAACTCTTCATCAATACTGTTAACAGCTGTTTCATACTTCTCTACCTTGTCAAAGTATTTCTCATCACCCTTATCAAAGAAAGCGTATGAAGCCTCCAAAGATTGAATGGCATATGATGCTAAGTGAACCAACTCTTTCTTAGCATTACCAAGGGCAATGGCTGGTGCTTGTGTGATAAGCAAACGATCCAAGTAAAGCGCTTCGTACTTGTTAATTTCATCCTCACCAGGAATAATCTTAGTTACAAGATAAGCAAGAAGCCCAATGAATGGGAATTGCACGATAGTGTTTGCAATATTAAAGGTACCATGGGCAAAGGCGATAGTCATCTCTGGTGTCAAACCAAGCACAGACTTAAACCATTGAATCAGAGCTGTAAATGGTACCAAGAGAATCAAACACAAGACCGTTCCAATAACGTTGAACAGTACGTGAGCTCCTGCCACACGTTTAGCTGCAATGTTAGAACCAAGAGCCGCAAGAACCGCTGTAATAGTTGTTCCGATATTATCCCCAAAGAGGATTGGAAGGGCTCCTTGCAGGTCAAGCAAACCACCTGAATAGAGACTCTGAAGAATACCGATGGTCGCTGCTGACGATTGAATCAACATGGTCAAGCCAGCACCGATGATAACCCCCATGACTGGGCGATTACCCAAGGTTGCCAAGTAGTCTTTGAAGGCTGTGACTGACTTCAAAGGTTCTACTGCATCTCCCATCAGGTTAAGGGCAAAGAAGATTCCACCCACACCAAACAAGATACGACCTAGGTTATTGAGCTTCTTATTGCTTGTAAAGAAGAGAAGCGCAGCCCCCAGGAAAATCACCGGAAGGGCATAGTCACCAAGCTTGAAACCAATCATGAAGGAAGTTACGGTTGTACCGATATTTGCCCCCATGACAATACCAATAGCCTGACGAAGACTCAAAAGCCCTGCCGAAACCAGACCGACGACAATAACGGTAACCCCTGAACTCGACTGAATCAAGGCCGTCATGACAATACCAATCAAAACCCCTAAAAACGGGTTGCTGGTATACTTATCGATGTAAAAGCGCAACTTATCTCCGGCTGCTTGTTGAAGACCATCTCCCATGTACTTGATACTGAAGAGGAAAAGCCCCAAACCACCGAGGAAAGAAAACGCAATATCTTGCCAATTTACTGACACATTTTTGTCCTCATTATTTAAAAATTTTCGGTAAAACCGACCTTTCTATTGTATCTATTTATTAAGGAATAAACAAGACCTTTCCCCAAAATAATAAAAAGATCAGAAGAAAATCTGACCTTTCTAAATATCTCATTAATCCACTTGAACATAACGTCGAACACCACTATAGCTAATATAAGAAATCCAACTATGGTTATCTTGAGTAACCTTCATATCAAAATAAATCGTGTCACCTGCTTCTAAGTAAAATTCAACCGGGGCGCTATTACTAGGAATGTTTTTGACTGCTGAGCGTTGCGTTAGCTTATAGCTACCAGACTCTGCTAAACCACTATCAATAGGGATTTGGTTATCAGTAACAGTTACATCTTTCGGTAACGCAACATCATTTGACTCTTTAAAGTAGACCTTTGTGCTACCATTAGTCATTACCTGAATTGTATCTTGCTCATAAGTTGGCCCTGAAATAGCTGCCTTTTTAGAGACAAAGCTAATATCCCCAACATTGCCAACAGTATCACCCCTATCTCTTGAAAGAATGGCTTCATACTTGCCTGAACCCTCCTGATAACCATCTTTAGGGTGCACATAATTATGACTAGTTGCTTGACCTTGGGGCGTAATATCTCCTACCAAGCTTGTGTTATTAAAAACCAGTCTACTACCATCACTAGACTTCCAAGTCCCAGCAATACTGTCAAACTGACCACGCGCAACTGCACTCACATCCATATCCACAGTCGCCACTTGCGTGTCTGTGTTAGCCTGGCTGCTTGATTGACTACTTGAAGCTTGGTTATCACTTGAGGTTTCGGGAGCTTGTGACTGACTACTTGATGCAACTGAAGAACTACTTGAAGACGATGACTGAGCCTGACTACTTGAACTTGGAGCTGAAGCCTTTTTACTAGCTTGTGTGCTTGAAGATTCATTCTTCGAACCCGAAGACTCCTTTACCTTGGTACTTGACTTACTTGATGACTTGCTCTTACTTGATGAGCTCACCTTGCTACTCTTGGGCGTCTTATCCACTGACCCCGATTCCTTATGGCTGGAACAGGCTGTCAGTAAGGCCATTGAGGAGAGGGTAACCATGGAAAGTACGATTGCTTGGGAAAATTTGTTTTTCATAATCATTTCCTCATTTCTAGTCTGTTTCCAAAAGCAAAGAAAAGGCTAGCTGTTCAGATTGACCTAAGTATACTTCTCTACTTTTCAGTGAATTTTCTTCAGTTTTATTATATCATTTTCTAATGTAAACGCTAACAAATTAAATCTGTAAATCCTAAAAAATAGATGAAAATATCTTGCACCCTTGTGACACTAGATATAAAAAACTAGAAACATTTTCATAACAATCTAGCTTTCTGTAGAATGACCAAAACTATCTTAACCATTCTTATTCTCATTTATCACACAGCTAGTCTATGACTGGAATCAAAGCTTGCCTTACACCCATTACTCCAATCACCTTCAGCGCTATCATAAGAAATAGAAAAACCTTTAGCAGATATAGAAGCTAAAGGTCTTTTTCTTATAGAGCCCAGGTACGGATGGCGTGGGCTACACCTGCCTGATCATTTGTCAAGGTCACATATTTACACAAATCTTTGATATCATCACTAGCATTTCCCATGGCAACGCTTTGACCTACAAACTGTAGCATTTCAAGGTCATTGGCAGCATCACCCAAAGCCATGATTTGATCCGGGTTAATGTCAAGCTTTTCCGCTAAATGTTTAAGACCGCTAGCCTTAGTTGCCCCCTGCGGCATGATTTCAAAGATATAGTCTTGACTACGAACTGTGCTATAGCTCTGATCAAGTCTATCTTGCACAGCATTTTGGAAGGCGTCCAAAGGTTCAGCATCAGCCATATACATTGCTTGGAAAATCACTTGCCCTTCCGCAAAGATTTCTTCCAAACTCCTAGCTTTCGCTTCTGTGAAAACAGTCCCAGCATCATAAGCTACTAGCTCAGGTACCTCATCGCCCACAACATAGTATGTTTTTTCACCAGTAAAGGTTAGAGCCACCTCTGGGAAGTCTTCACACGCCTGCCAGAGTTCTTCCATTTCAGGGCGAGATAAGCTTTCAGATTGAAGCAAAGTCCAATTTTTAGTTTCATAAGTTGAACAACCATTGTTCATGATAATGTACTCTTCTTCACTAAGACCCAATTTTTCAAAATGGGGAAGAATCCCCGAACGTGGGCGACCCGTACAGAGTACGATTTTAATGCCTGCTGCAGCTGCCTCTTGAATAGCCTTGATATTCTCTTCAGGAATCTCTTTTTGACTATCTAAGAGTGTTCCATCCATATCAATCGCAATGAGTTGTACTTGATTCTGTTTCATATTTCTCTTATTTTCCTTTGACTCTAATATGTGTCATAAATAGTTAACTGATATTGTTCAATGATGCTGTTCAATTTATCCCCATAGGTTGTGTCCGTAGCGTAAACCCCAGTTAAAGCTGCTGTGGCATCTTTATAACTCTTTGTTTTAGAACGGTGCACTCCTACATAGTAGCTGCCCTCAAGAAAGTCCACATAGTCCTGTAGTGAATTCTCAACAGAACCATAGGAACGAAAGGCAGCATCGATATGGTAGGGATTTCCCTTACCATCATCCTCCCAGGTCGGTAGCGTTACACTTTGACCATTGTATTCTCCTTTAATTCCAAAGAAATTATAGGATGGCTTTTGACTTAATTGTGATTGTCCAGAGTCAGATTCTAGAATAGCCTGAGCTATCATGACAGATGCATAAAGATCATTTCTAGCTGCCAAATAGCGCGACGTCTCACCAATCTCGGCAATAAAAGCAACCGTCGTCTCATCCGTAGGCGTCATATTTTTTTCCATAGTCAATCTTGGAAAATTTAAACTAGCTAGGAGGCCCAATAAGGCAAATAGGCCAATAAAAATCAGACTCCACTTTTGGAAAAATTTAGGAAAAAACAAGAAAGACTTCTTTTTCTTTTTGGTTTTAGTTTTCTTAGGTCTAGCTTTCGACTTAGTTTTCTTTTTTCCTTTCGCCAATCGGTCACCCCCTCAATCATACTAACTCCTCTAAGTATATCAAAATTCACTAAAAAAGACCCAAACCAACTGGTTTAAGCCCTAATTCAATATGACATTAAATAGCGTCTCCGCCCCGTTCGCCAGTACGAATACGAATGACATCATCAATAGGAACAATAAAAATCTTCCCATCACCGACTTCGCCTGTCGCCACAGCACTACGGATAGCATCCACAACCTCATCAACTGCCAGATCCTTGACTACTATTTCCACCTTAACCTTAGCCAATAAGGTCGGAACAATCCGTTGACCACGGACGAACTCTGCAAAGCCACGTTGGGTCCCATAACCCAAGACCTGGCTCACAGTCATTCCCTTAGCCAAACCACTGCCAGTCAAGGCATTTTTCAAATCTTCCAATTTATCCGAACGAATAATCGCTTCGATTTTTTTCATCAGTATCCTCCTACGAATCCATACCCATAAAGGTTGGGTAGGCTGTTTCCTTGTGTTCACAGTCATCAAGACCAATAGCCTCATCACGGTCACTGACACGCAAAGGTATATAGTGGCCAATTACTTTTATGATACCATAGGTTACCAACCCCGACCAAGTAGCTGTGAAAATAATGGCTAAAACTGTCACTACAAACAAACGAGCATTCCCATAGATGAGTCCAACATTAGCCTTATCTAGGGCCAGATTTGGTGTAGTAAAAACAGCTGTAACCAAACCACCAAAGATTCCTCCGACACCATGACAACCAAAAACATCCAAAGCATCATCATAGGCAAAGCGTTTTTTCAAGACAGAGATGGCATAGAAACAAACCGGACTAACCATAGCTCCGATTAGAATGGCACTCCAGATGGAAACAAAACCAGCTCCAGGTGTGATGGCAACAAGCCCGGCTACTAAACCAGTCGAACCACCGACCAAAGATGGATGACCTGTCACATATTTTTCAAGAGCTAGCCATGAAAACATGGCAGCTGCTGCAGAAACATGCGTAGTCGCAAGAGCATGAACTGCTAAGCCATTGGCTGCTAGGGCAGAGCCTGCATTAAAACCAAACCAACCAAACCACAGAAGACTCGCTCCCAACAGAACAAAAGGAACATTATGAGGACGGTGCTCTAAAATCCCATAGTCACGACGTTTTCCAACAACAATTGCCAAGACCAAAGCCGAAACACCAGAAGTAATGTGGACCACATCACCACCTGCAAAATCAATCGTCCCCCACTTGGCAAGAATTCCGTCTCCCCATACCATATGTGCAAAAGGATAATAGACCAAAAGTAGCCAAAAGACTACGAACATAGCTAAAGGAGTAAAGCGCATGCGTCCTACTACTGAACCTGTCAAAATCGCCACACAGATAATGGAAAACATCATCTGAAAAGCCGCAAATAAGAGATCAGGAATAGCTAGACCACGACTTGAAGTCGTTTCAGAGACTCCATGTAAAAAGAGATGACTAATATTTCCAAAGAAATAGCCCTGACCACCAAAAGAAAGTGAATAACCAGCAACAACCCACAAGAGGGAAGCGATTGCTAAGGGAAGAACAGACATCATATTAATGACATTTTTTCGACGCCCAAGACCACCATAGAAGAAGGCCAAAGCCGGTGTCATCAAGCACACCATGGCTGAACATATCAATACAAAGGCACTGCTACCTGTATCCATGAAACCACTCCAATCCAAAGGAATTATTTTTATGTTAGATAATATAACACAAAGATAAAGAGTCTACAAGCTTATTTATGGAATTTTTGGATAATTCTTTCTTTTCTGACATCTTATACCACAACAAAAAAAGAGCTTCTTAAACCCCATGAAAAAGGTTATAAAGCTCTTGTCTATTTATTTTTCGCTCTTTAGCAACGGTTTTTATAGCCTGATTAGGTTTCATGCCAGAAGCAATTAAAGCTTCAACAGCCTCGATTGGAGTAACATCTGATGTTAGATTACCTTCCCTATCTTCATCCGATGCACCAGCCACAATCAGTAAACATTCACCCTTGAGAGGATTACTAGCAATATAATCCAAAATTTCAGAGATACTACCTCGCTGGTACTCTTCGTAAAGCTTGGTCAGTTCTCGAACTAATGTCACCTGGCGATTGCCATAGATCTCATGCATATTTTCAAGGGTATCCGCCACACGGTAGGGTGACTCATAAAAAATCTGTGTCTCAGGATAAGACAACTTTTCCTTGAAAAAATCAATCTGCTGGCCTTTTTTACGGGGGAGGAACCCATAAAAAATATGAGGTTGAGGCGCTAGACCACTAGCAATCAAGGCAGTGATACCAGCTGATGCACCAGGTAGGGCCACTACGGGAATATCCTCAGCAATGGCGGCTTTGACCAGATCATGACCAGGATCAGAAATGGAAGGCATACCAGCATCAGAAACCTGAGCCAAAGAAAGCCCTGACTTCAAACGTTCCAGTAAATCTGGAATTTTCTCGTAAGCATTGTGCTCATGAAAAGAATACTGCTTGGTTTCGATTTCAAAATGTTTGAGCAAGAGACCCGTATTACGTGTGTCCTCCGCACAAATAAGATCCACCTCTTTCAGGATTTGCACACTGCGAAAAGTCATATCCTGCAAATTCCCAATAGGTGTGGGAACCAAATAAAGGGTACCGTAATTAGATTGCCCCTTAAAACTCTTTTGAACCTGCATGCTTAATCTCCGTACAACAATTCTGCACAGAAGCCACAAGCTTCATTATTATCACGACGTTGACCATAAAAATCTGGGCAAATGTGGAACCCATCATCATAAATAGCCTCGAGGTTCACCTTGCCATGAGACATTTTAGTCCCTGTCTCCTCTTGAACCACTTGACTCAAGTGCTCACGTAATTTGTCGTTCTCCAACTTGAGGGCCGTATTTTCATCGAGAATCCCTGAGAAGTTCGCCTTAATTGCTTCTACCTCTGCCAACATCGACATCAAATTTTGTGATAATTCTTCGAATTTATCATACAATTCACGCTTTTCCATTTAGCTGAACTTCCTCCACTCCATAAGTTAGGGGAGCACGCCCCTTTTCAAACATAACTTTAACAGTCCCTGCAATCACATCAATAGCAATAACTTGACCTCTACCTTCCTTGGTCTCAATCTCTTCACCCAAGTCAGGGTAACTGGCCTTACTATCTCGGTAAAAATCATCTTCATAACTGAGACAACACATGAGACGTCCGCAGACACCGTTCATCTTACCAGAACTCAAGGACAAACTCTGATTTTTAGCCATCTTAATCGATACCGGTGGGAATTCACCCAAAAAACTAGAACAACACAGTGCACGTCCACAAGGACCTAAACCACCATAAATTTTTGATTCCTCACGACTGGAAATTTGACGTAACTCAATTCGCGTCTTAAAATAAGCCGCCAAATCCTTGAGCAACTGGCGAAAATCTACCCGCTTTTCAGCCACGAAACTGATAAGTACATAAGAGCTATTTAAAGGAAAGACTATGTCCACCACCTTCATATCTAGCTGATTTTGAGCAATTAAATCAGCCACTACTCCCATACTTTGTTCAGCCTTCAAAAGATTTTCTTCATATCTAGCGAAATCTCTCTCACTAGCCAAGCCTTCGACCCGATTCAAATCCATAGGTAAACTAAGCTCTGGAAAAACAGTATTTTCCATAACAACCTGGGCCAGGCGCTTATCTTTTTTGTCCAAAACGACTACAAAGTCATCTTTGGCGTAATTTTTATCAGGAACAACGTATTCTACTGCTCCATTTTCTTCAAATTTGATTCCAATGACTTCTGTCATGATAATACCATATACTCCATCGCATTTTGAAAACTGACATTAGCAAGCCACATTTTACGTGCCTTAAAAACTAAATCTAACCATCGTCGTGCTTGTGGATTTTGTATATCCTTTCCCAATTGATAAGTTAAAAAAGCCCAGACCATCTCTTGTTCCGATTTTTCACTACACTGGACGGCCAACTTTGCAACATCCAAATAAAGAAGGTCATGATTAGCCAACAAGGATTGTGCAAAACGCTCCACTGTATTGATGATATCAAGAACCTTGTTATCTTTAGATAAACTCAAGGCTTGCGCTTCACCCTTGGCAAAATCCGCTAAAACTTTGGCTTGTGTCAGCAACAAACCTTCCCTCTGCAGTAAGTCTTCTAAATAAGCCTTGTTCTTAGGAAAATAAAAGAGTTGTGCTCGACTTTTAATCGTAGGCAAGATACGACTATCATCAGCTGTTAACAGAAAAATATAAATCTGACTCTGAGGTTCTTCGATAAACTTCAAGAGGCTATTGGCCGCATTGACATGCATTTTATCTGCATCACGAATGATAAACACCTGAGCTTGGCCTTCGAAACCCGATTGGCTAAACTCTCTTGTCAGTTGACGAATAGTATCTGTTTTTATAAGCTGCCCTTGCGGTTCAACCAATTTAACATCTGAAAAATCTCCCTGTACTATCAAGCGACATGGACGACAGTGACCACAAGGAAGACCATTCTCAGGAGTCAAGCAAAAGCGACTCTGCGCTAGCCAAATAGCCATGTCAAGACTTCCAAAATCACCCGAGAATAGATAAGCATGACTCAAACGATTTTCTCTGATAATTTGTGAAAACTCTTCAAAAAGTTTGCTTTGACATTCAGCTAACTTCATCTTGCTCCTTATAAATAACGTTTAATAATTTCCCAGGTATCCTCTACAACTTCTTCCAAAGTTTGCGAGGCATCGATTCTCTTAATCCGTTCTGGCTCAGCTTCCGCTAAATCTAAATACCCTTGACGTACACGTTGGTGCATATCAAGTTTTTCTAAATCCAAACGATTAACTTCTCGTTCACCGTTTGCCACAATACGAGCTAAACCAGTTTCAGAATCCACATCAAATAACAAGGTCACGTCAGGTTTATAACCATCAGTCACATAAGCATTTAACCAGGCAATCTCATCCTGATTCAAGCCACGACCAGTCCCTTGATAGG
>DBFVHV010000086.1:0-3985 GCA_048524165.1 Streptococcus sp. | reverse complement strand
ACGACATTATCTATACACAGAATGTTGCAACAGCAGGAACTTTGCTTGAATTATTAGGGACAAGTGAGATACGAAAATTAAAATTATCAGGGTATATAAATGGAACAGATGTTGAAGCTATCAATGCTGCTATTGAAAGTGCCAAAGCAAGTGGTAAACCATCTTTGATTGAGGTTAAGACTGTTATTGGTCATGGTGCTCCTAACAAACAAGGAACTAACGGTGTTCACGGTGCTCCTCTTGGACCAGATGAAACAGCCGCTGCAAGAGAAAACTTAGGTTGGGACTATGCTCCATTTGAAGTTCCAGAAGAAGTATATGCTGATTTCAAGGAAAATACAGTTGATCGTGGTCGTCAGGCCTATGACGCTTGGGTTGCTTTGGTAGATGAGTACAAACAATCTTATCCAGAACTTGGTGCTGAACTTGCACGCATTCTTGAAGGTAAGGATGCAGTTGAATTCCAAGCTTCAGACTTCCCAGCTCTTGAAAATGGTTATTCACAAGCGACTCGTAATTCAAGTCAAGATGCTTTGAATGTTATTGCTGATAAAGTGCCAACATTCCTAGGTGGTTCTGCGGATTTGGCTCACTCAAATATGACTTACATTAAATCTGAAGGTCTACAAGATGATGCACATCGTCTTAATCGTAACATTCAATTTGGTGTACGTGAGTTTGCGATGGCAACAGTCTTGAATGGTATGACTCTCCATGGTGGACTTCGTGTTTATGGTGGTACCTTCTTCGTATTCTCAGACTATCTAAAAGCAGCAGTTCGTTTGTCTGCACTTCAAGGACTTCCAGTTACTTATGTCTTTACTCACGACTCTATTGCAGTCGGTGAAGATGGACCTACCCATGAACCAATCGAACATCTGGCTGGACTTCGTGCAATTCCAAACCTTAATGTTTATCGTCCAGCAGATGCGCGTGAAACACAGGCTGCATGGTATCAAGCTTTAACTTCTAAATCAACTCCTACAGCACTTATTTTGACACGTCAAAACTTGACTGTTGAAGAGGGAACAGATTTTGATAAAGTTTCAAAAGGTGCTTATGTTGTTCATGAAACAGCAGCAGATTTTGATACTATCCTCCTTGCGTCTGGTTCAGAAGTAAATCTTGCAGTAGCATCAGCAAAAGCTTTGGAATCAGAAGGTTACAAAGTTCGTGTTGTAAGTGTTCCATCAACAGATGTCTTTGATGCACAAGGTCAAGCCTACAAAGAAGAAGTTCTTCCAAATGCAGTTCGTCGTCGTGTCGCAATCGAAATGGCAGCAAGTCAACCATGGTATAAATATGTTGGTTTAGACGGTGCTGTAATTGGAATTGACACATTTGGTGCCTCAGCTCCAGCTGCTAAAATTATTGAAGAATATGGCTTTACAGTAGAAAATGTCGTTGAAACAGTAAAAGGTATGAACTAAGATAGTTTGAATTCTTAGACACGTTAAAAAACATTGGTTGTAAGGACCAATGTTTTTTTGTCTAATGAAGAAAGGGCACCTGGGGCTGTTAAGGATGTATTTGAGACACTGGGTGGCCCAATCTATCATGGTGCAGACTCTCATTTCTCTAACTACTTTGTCAAACATGATAAGGACTTTGATATTGAAGTAGCTATCAATAACTGTGGGATAACTCTGTAGCTATTCAAGATATGTTTGTCTATCTAGATCATTTTATTTCAAATATCCCAAATAATCGAATTTTTCTAGTGTTCGATCGTCGGCGACTACTAGAATAATTCCTTCGTTAGGGAGTTTATTCATTGGGTCAAAGTGAGTGTTTAACCTACCATTTTTCTCATCTCTAAAACCAATAACGTTGACGTTATAAGTTTGTCTTAGATTTAAAGTATGCAAGGACTTTCCAGCCCATTCATTAGGGATTTTCAACTCAATTAAAGCCACGTCATCCTCTAAATGAAAAATACTTGAAATGTTATAGCGGAGTATATTTGAAGCCAAGTCTTTTGCTGTACTACGCTCAGGAGTGATGACCCAATTGGCCCCCATTCCGTAAAGAACTTCCTCATAATTGTTATTCGTAGCTTTGGCGATAATATTTGTAATGCCGAGTTTTTTACATTGCAGGAGCGCCAGTGCAGAAGATTCTAAGTGTTCCCCGGTTGCAATAATGACCGTATCGCAAGTATCGATACCAGCGGAACGTAGAAAGTCAATGTCAGTAATGTCACCAACAGCGGCCTTAGTCACCTGATCAGCAAGGGAATCAATTGTTGTAGAGTTGTTGTCCAAGGCAATGACATCTTGTCCAAAAGAGGAGAGTTCAGTTGCAATTGTTTGTCCAAAAATTCCTAAACCGAGGACACCAATAATTTGTGTTTTCATATAAAATCCTTTCAGAGTATTGTCAATTAATAAAATAGTTTAGCCGACTGAAATGTCAGTTGGGGCATAAGAGACATGTTTTACTTTTTTTGTCATCAAGCTCAAGAGAACAGTAATAGGTCCGACACGACCGATGAACATCAGAGCCATGATAACAAGGCGTCCCATGGTGTTAAGACTAGAAGTCAAATCCATAGACACACCAACGGTAGCAATGGCTGACACACTCTCAAAAAGTAGAGCTAGTGGCGACAGAGTAGGGTTAGTCTCAAGCAAAATAACATAGCCGACGAAGAGCATGGTTAGGAAGAAGAGGATAACCGTGAATGCTTGCATAACAGTTTTATTAGAGATAATACGATTTCGGAAAACAACACTGGAGTTACCAGAAAGCTCCGACTTGAAAAGAAGAAACATAATGGAGGCGGTGGTTACCTTGATACCACCGGCAGTTCCTCCAGGACCACCCCCAATAATCATCTGAGTCATAAAAAGAAGATTTGTAGAAAAATCAGCATTGGTGTAGGAAATAGTCGCAAAACCGGCGGTACGCATGGTTACAGTCTGAAAGAAACTTACCAAAAGTTGCTGCCAGACATTGAGAGTACCGATAGTTTTAGCGTTATCCATTTCCAGCAACCAAGCAAGTAGGGTTCCGCCTAAGAGGAGACAGCTTGTGCTTATAAGCACAAGACGGCTTTGATTACTGAAAGGTCTACTTGCTAATTTCCAGTTTCTAGGGCGATCTTTAATATAGCGCCTAATCATTTGAATCAAATCAATCCAAACTGCAAAACCTAAGCTTCCAGACATGATAAGAAAAGCCACAGAGAGGTTGATAGTTGGATTGGTCGCATAATCTTGTAAACTGTTAGCTCCTAGGTTATCAAAGCCAGCGTTACAAAAAGCAGAGACAGCTAGAAAGAGACTATTAAAAATGCCATGACCAAGTCCAAAGCGAGGAATAAAATCAGTCATAATTACTAGTGCTGCTAAAGCTTCAATAGAAAAAGTTATTTTATAGACCTTGAAAAGATAAGCTTTCAAATCTTTTTGGTTATCCCTACTAAGTGCGGATTGAAGGAGATCTTGATCACTTAATCCTAATTTATTTTTAAGAGTATAGGTACTAAAGGCTATAAGAGAGACTAGTCCAAGTCCTCCCGTCTGCATAAGAAGCATAGAGATAATCTGACCAAAGCCATTGTAAGCCTTGCTGACAGGAACAACGGAAAGCCCAGTTACACAGACCATTGACACAGTATTGAAGAGATGATCTAGGTAGCTTGTTTCTGGACTATTAGCATAATGGCTTATGGGAAGACTAAGTAAAATACTCCCCACTATAATGACAAAGACAAAGCTGAGTACAAGCTTTTGTGTGACTGAAAGACGATTTATCAATGAAAACCTCCAAGTTATCATAAGGAGAAATAAGAATCCAAGGAGTAAGAAAACATCCTTAGATAAACGTTATAGTGGTTTCTTATTAGGAATTCCAGCACGACGTGGGTACTTGTTTGGGGTTTCTTTTTTCTTATCGACAATGGTGATATTACGTCCATCCCCATTTGGCAATTTATAGTTCTCATTGAGAATAGGTTTGGCAAAAAGCAAGTTCAAGGCAT
>DBFVHV010000085.1:0-3356 GCA_048524165.1 Streptococcus sp. | reverse complement strand
ATTGTTGGTTACTTACAAAGTTTTACCGTTGCGACAGTTACGCAACGCTTTTCACAACGTTTTCGTACAGCAATCCAAAAGAAAATCAACACTGTACCTCTTAATTATTTTGACAGTCATTCTCAAGGAGACACACTCTCTCGTGTGACTAATGATGTTGACCTTTTGGGACAATCGCTTAGTCAGGGTCTGGGTACCCTAATTACTTCAAGTGTTCTCTTGGTAGCAGCCATTATTATGATGTTCTACTCAAATGTCACTATGGCTTTCACTGCGATTGGTTCTGTCTTGATGGGATTTGTTCTAGTTGCTTTTATCATGGGCTTCTCACAACCACTTTTTAAACGCCAACAAGAAAATTTGGCTAACATTAATGGGTACATTGAAGAAATCTACACAGGTCAAGCAGTTGTAACGAGCTACAATGCCTCTGACGAAAGCAGTCAAGCTTTCAAGGGGCTTAATGATAAGCTCTACAAATCTATGTGGCAGTCTCAGTTTATCTCTGGTATTATGATGCCACTTATGATTTTCATTGGGAACTTTGGTTACGTCATGGTCTGCTTGGTAGGTGCGGTTAAGGTAATCGACGGAAGCTTGACCATCGGTGATGTGGTAGCCTTCATGACCTACGTTCGTATCTTCTCACAACCTCTTTCTCAAATTGCACAAGGGATTACACAACTCCAATCAGCAACTGCAGCTATTGGTCGTATTTTTGAATTTTTGGAAGAAAAAGATATGGACGATGAGTCAGCCAAGACAGCCGAGTTGGCAGATACCAAGGGTCAAGTAGTCTTTGATCATGTTTCCTTTGGTTATACTCCTGAAAAGACTATCATTCATGATTTTTCAGCTCTTGCTAAGCCAGGACAAAAGATTGCTATTGTTGGTCCAACGGGTGCTGGTAAGACAACCATTGTTAACCTGCTCATGAAATTCTATAATATCGATCAAGGTCGTATCACCATTGACGGTGTGGATACGAACGACATGAAGCGTGAGACCGTTCATGACCAATTTTCTATGGTACTTCAAGACACTTGGCTCTTTGAAGGAACGATTCGGGATAATTTGATTTACAACCAAGAAAATATCTCTGACGAGCAAGTTATTGCTGCAGCCAAGGCCGTAGGTGTTCACCACTTCATCACCACACTACCAAAAGGTTATGATACCTATTTGGATGATTCCGTGACCTTATCCGTTGGTCAGAAACAGCTTTTGACCATTGCGCGTGCGCTTCTTAAGGATGCCCCTCTTCTTATCTTGGACGAGGCGACATCGTCAGTTGATACACGGACAGAAGAATTGATTCAGAAGGCTATGGATAAGCTTATGGAGGGTCGTACATCCTTTGTTATTGCCCACCGCTTATCAACCATTCGAAATGCCGACCTTATCCTTGTGATGAAAGATGGTAACATTATTGAACAGGGAAATCATGATGAGCTCATGGCAGCAGATGGTTTCTACGCTGATCTTTATAATAGTCAGTTTACGGAAGAAGTGGCCTAGGATATTCTTAGAAAATTATAAGATTTAACAAAACTCCATAAAACGTATGACTGTAAGTCATGCGTTTTATGTTATACTGAGAAAAAACAGACAGATTAGGAGACCAAGATGCAATATCGCAAAGCAAGACAAGATGAAGTTCAGAAAGTGGCACAAGTGTGTGCAGATGCTTTTGAAGATTATCCCTACCTTTCGATGATTGCTGGTAATTTAAAGAATCCTGAACAGTATGATGAGTTTGTCTTAGCTTTGCAGGAAATGTTGGTCCGTTTAGCTATAAAAATGGACTCTTGTTTGGTGGCTGAAGAGGATGGTCGCATTGTTGCGGCAGCCATTTTACAGCATCAGACGGTGTCTATGCTTAACTATCTTCAAAATGGGGCGACCAAGCTTTTCCGTTTCATAAGCATTACTAAGTTGTTCAAGTATTTTAACTTCGTTGAAGAGTCTGAAAGACATCTGGAAGATTCTGCAGAATACGACTGGTACCTGATGATGTTGGCGGTAACTCCTGATTTTCAAAGAAAGGGTATCGGAAGTCGCTTCTTGCTTGAAGGTGTTGAACCCTTTGTACGTAGCACAGGTGGCCGTAGTCTTGGCTTGATTACTAACCGTGACTATAATGTGCCTTTTTATGAGAAGAACGGCTATAAGCTATGTGGTTACAAGGTTTTGACCTATGAAAACCACAAACTGGGCAACTGGCCTTTTGTCAAACCACTTGATGCATAGCCTTGTGTTAATTGAACTTAGATAAGCAAATTGAATCTGGCTTCGGCTGGATTTTTTTTCTTAGCTTTAGAGTCCTTCTTGTCTGGCTCATTCCTTATTTTTAAGCCTATCTATGCTATAATTAAGAAACGCTATTAGAGGAGGTTTATATGTCAACTCCTAGTATTTATGGGGAATATGCACAGTATCTCCCCAAGATTTTACAAGAAATAACAGACCCAATTATTGCGGCTAATATTACTAGCAAAAAAGAAACAGGCTTCAAACTCTATGAACATTTTATTTCACGAATCAAAGAGAGCGATTCTATGCGTGAAAAGTGTCGTCGGAAAAATTTACCTGAAACCAGCCAGTCTGCCCTCAAGGAAATCCGTGACAGTATAGGGATTCGAATTGTTTGTGGCTTTGTCGATGATATTTACAAGACTATCGATGTCATTAAGACTATCCCTGGCGTCTCTATCTATAACGAGAAGGATTATATTCTAAATGCTAAACCCAATGGCTATCGCTCTTACCACCTCATCTTGCAAATGGAGACGGATTTTCCAGATGTTCTAGGCAATGATAAAGGGACCTATTTTGTTGAGGTTCAGCTTCGGACTATCGCTCAGGATTCCTGGGCTAGCTTGGAGCATCAGATGAAGTATAAACATGATATCAAGAATCCAGAAATGATTACCCGTGAGCTTAAGCGCTGTGCAGATGAATTAGCTTCATGTGACCTGACCATGCAGACCATCCGTAACTTAATTCAAGAAGGAGGGGACTAGAATGGCTCTGAAAATTTTATTAGCCGAGGACGAGGAAGCCTTATCTCGAGTTTACAAGGCGGCTCTTGAGTATCAAGGTTTTGAGGTTGATCAGGCTTTTAACGGTCAAGAGGCAGTCGATTTAGCTGCGCAGAATGCCTATCAAGTAATCATTATGGATATTATGATGCCTGTCAAAACAGGTATTGAGGCCCTGAAAGAGATTCGCTCCTCTGGGGATACTACTCATGTCATTATGTTGACGGCCATGGCTGAAGTTGATGATCGTGTGACAGGACTTGATGCTGGGGCAGATGATTACTTGACCAAGCCGATTTCCCTAAAGGAACTTTT
>DBFVHV010000084.1:0-6076 GCA_048524165.1 Streptococcus sp. | reverse complement strand
AGGTTTTCGACATTGCCAAGCCTCAGATTAACACTTCCGTTTTCTATAGCATCTGAGTGAACTCGTCTAGCAGTTTGATAAGACTCCTTAGAAATATCAATACCATGAATGTCAAGATTTTTATCTAACTCAAGAAGGTTTTTAATAGTGCTGCCTCCCCCATAGCCGACTTCTAAAATACGACTATTGTTGGGGATAGAGGTTTGTTTGATTGCCCAAAGGCTGAGTTCCTTAAAATAGGACGACCAGATGTTGGTAATTAATCGCCCGACAAGACCACTAGGATTTCTAGACTGTTTTATAAGATATTGAATAAGCATGTCCCCTCCCTTTTTTTTGCAAATAAAGTTTGAAATATCAATAATTAAATTTCAAACTTTATTATAGAGAAAAGTAGTCAGTATAGCAAGAAAAAATGAAATATACAGGTATATATTTCAAACTTATGCTACAATTGGTAGTAACTGAGGTGTTCACATGAATCAATATCAAAAGACGACTGAGAAAAAGAAGCAAGCGATTATTCAAGCAGCTTTGCATCTATTCAAAGAAAAAGGTTTTAAGGAAACGAGTATAAAATCTATTGCAGAGGTAACAGAAGTATCACCTGTTTCTATCTACAATTATTTTGGGAGCAAAGATAATTTGGTGGCTCTCTGTGTTAATGACTTGTTTGAAGAAATAACCCAGCAAGCCGAGGATATTTTAAAAAGTAATCTAGCTTTTAATACAAAATTAGACCAGGCTTTAGACCTATGTCAGGAGAAAATGAGTCAGCAAATCTCGGACTATTTTCAAGATAAAACGGTGAGAGATTCCGCTTTCTCAAGTCTCCTAACGAAAGCGATAAGCGCAAAAAAACGGGATATTTATCGCACTTATATTGATCTCGGGAAAGAAGAGGGGCTGATTGCTAGAGACTTGTCAACAGAGCTTATTTTAAATGTCATGGATGCTCTCAATAGTGTGGGAAATCAGTTAGCCCATAGCGATAATTTTGAAACAGACGTTAAGCAAATCCATCAGATCTTTTTGTACGGTATTTTAGGAAAAAAGAAATCATGATTTTCCTTATTCTATGATTGCTCACAGCTAGCAACCTCCCAATTTGTTGTATGTTCTCATGTAAGAGTGTAAAATCTACTATCATAAAAAAAGAGGAATTAGTAATGGAATTAAAAGATTTTACTGAAAAAGAACAAGAATAAATCAACCAAGGTTTGAGTATAGCTGATAATCCTTCTTGCCATGAGACTTGCTAGTAGTGGTATGGAGAAGGTTAAATCCTAGGCTAGCTCAATTTCCATTGCTTTGGTTATTTATAAGGCTTGAGAGTAGTTTAATGACTGCTCTTTTTTCTTTGTAAGACTCAAATGACCTTGCCCATCTTTTTGAAGCATGTTATACTAGAAAGGTATTGTCGAAATTTTCTGACATTACAAGTGGAAAGGAGGTGCTAATGCCTTTTAAGAAAACAAAACATCTTGTTTTTTCCCGCTACCTAAGCCTGCTCTGTTTGCTTCTATTTTTAGTAGTAGCCTCAGTTTTTGTAGCAGTGTCTTTAGGAGCGGTCACTATAGATATAGGTGATACCTATGGTGTCATCCTCAGTAAATTGGGACTTTCGATTGCCAGTCATAGCATAGCCAAGCCACTTGAAGCTATTATCTGGAATATGCGAGTTCCTAGGGTCCTCCTGGGATTAATGGTTGGTGCAGGTCTTTCCATGTCTGGGAGTGTCATGCAGTCAACCGTCAATAATCCTATTGCCGAGCCCTATATTTTGGGAATTTCGGCAGGCGCAACTTTTGGAGCAACCTCGGCCATTATTTTAGGTCTTAAAGCTGTCGTAGGCTTGGGTGCCTTTGTGGGGGCTATCCTAGCGACAGTTCTTGTTTTAATCATTGCCTCTATGCAGGGGAGAGTGACTACATCTGGTCTGATTTTATCTGGAACGGTTGTCAATGCTCTCTTTATTGCCTTTGCTAATTTTATAATCTCTATTGGAGCAACAGCAGACAGTGTTATGACCATTAAGTTTTGGACCATGGGGTCATTGACAGGAACATCTTGGTCAGATTTGGTGCTTCCAGCAGTAGTGGTTGGTTTGGCTTTTCTCTATTTCTCCACTCAGTATCGTGTTTTCAATGCCATGATGATGGGAGATGAAGCAGCTTTGACTTTAGGGATTCCACTTAAACTCTATTGGTATCTTTACATCGCCATCGTTGCGGTTATAACGTCCGTCTTGGTTGCTAGCTGTGGTATTATCGGCTTTGTCGGTTTGATTACCCCTCATATTGCTAGAAGTTTAGTTGGGACTAACTATCGTAAGCTTTTCCCAGTGGCAACTCTGTTAGGTTCCTTGTTTGTGGTTTGGGCAGATGTTTTGGCTAGAATCCTCGTTAAAAATGCGGAGTTACCTATCGGTATTTTTACAGCCTTGGTTGGCGCACCTTTCTTTATTTATATTGTGACTAAAAATCGTAGGAAGGTGGTTTAGACTTATGGATGTAAAGTGTAAGGATATTCATTATTCGATTGGAGAGAAAAAAATCCTAAATGGAGTCTCCCTAAAGGTCGAAGGTGGACAATTCCAGACCATACTGGGACCCAATGGAAGTGGTAAGTCAACCTTGCTCAAAACCATTTACCGTCAGTTGAAGCCAGATAGAGGTCAGATTTTATTTGATGGAAGGCCCCTAGACCGAGTAAGTCTAAAGGAAACTGCGAAAGAAATGGCCGTTGTAACACAGTTTAACCCCCTTCAATTTGATTGTACGGTGGAAGAAATTGTCATGCTTGGCAGAACCCCTCATCTTTCCTTTTTTCAAAAAGAATCGGAGCAGGATTATTTGCTCGTCCAGGATGCCCTAGACAAGGTAGGCATGTCTGAAAAGAAGACACGCTATTATTCGTCCCTATCAGGTGGCGAAAAACAAAGAGTCATCCTAGCACGTGCCTTAGCCCAGGAACCCAAGCTCCTTTTATTAGATGAACCTACCAATCATTTGGATATTAAGTATCAGTTGGAGATGTTGACCTTGGTCAAGGCATTGGACATAAATGTCCTTGCAGTTCTTCATGATATTCAATTGGCCTGTCGCTTTTCAGATTATATATACCTATTGAAAGGAGGTGAGATTGTTGCCCAAGGTGTCCCAAGGGATGCCGTCACCCCACAATCCTTGCAGGCGGTTTATGATGTTCACAGTCGTATTACATGGACGGATGACCAGCAAGCAATGATTCAGTATTTATAAGCCTAGGAAAGGAAGGCCTTATGAACAAGAAAACGTTTCGTATCGCATTAATCGCTGCAGCTGTCCTTACATTGACAGCATGTAGTTCTACATATAAAAACAGCACATCATCGTCATCAACAGCAAAAGAAACGGTGAAAAAGACCAACTCAGAAACCCAGTATCCTTTGACCGTCAAAACTTATGACGATAAAGGAACTGAGTTAGATCAAGTCTTCAAAAAGGCACCAGAAAAGGTTATCACAAACAACCTTTCATCAACGGAAATCTTGATTGAGCTTGGTTTGAAAGACAAAATTGTCGGTATGCTTAACCCTGACAATGAAGTAACCGATAAATATAAGGATGACATAGCTTCAATCCCACATATCGGTGATAAGAAGACGATTTCTCAAGAATCCATCTTGGCTTACGGACCAGATGCTCTTATTGGTCGTAACATGATGTTCTCAGACAAGTCTATGGGAACAATCAGTACGTGGAACAGCAATGATATTCCTGTTTATACGCAAAAAGCCTCTGTTTCAACAACCAAACAAGATTTGAATAATATCATCGAAGATGTTAAAAATATTGGTGACATTTTCAACGTTCAAGACAAGGCAGATAAGTATGCGGGACAACTTCAAAAGCGTATCGACGCCGTTAAAAAGAAAAACAAGTCTTCTGACAAAGACTTGAAGAAGGCTCTGATCATGTGTGCCTACAACGATGAAACCTTTGGAACCTACAAATCAGCCCTTCAAGAAAGTATGCTCAATCAGCTTGGTTATACCAATGTTGCGACAGGAACATCAGATTTGACTCTAGAAAACCTCGTGTCTATGGAGCCAGAATTGATTATCTATGTAACCAGT
Organism: Streptococcus sp.; assembly: GCA_048524165.1. GTDB lineage: Bacteria > Bacillota > Bacilli > Lactobacillales > Streptococcaceae > Streptococcus. The sequence continues at coordinate 1,956 of DBFVHV010000084.1, read as the reverse complement.
GACCGAAACAAAGCTATGGACAAGGACGCGACAGACAAGATGGAAAAGAACGCTGTTCTTGAAAATGTTCCAGCCGTTAAAAACAAGAAAATCATGACTATTTCTTATGATGAGCTTATGGATTACGGCCCATCTGTGATTGATTCTCTTGAAAAGGTTAATGATTTTGTTAATAAATAAAGACTTTGTCTGCCATGGCATTCTGGTTACGATTGCCCTTCCTGAGTCCTATGATTCCAAGAAGGATTATCCAGCTGTTTTTCTGAACGATGGACAGCTAGATTATCTGGGAAAGATTTCGGACTCTGTCATCCTGATTGGGCTTGAACCTCAGAATCGCTTGGATGATTTTACACCTTGGCAGGCTCAGGCTCTGAGACCTGGAAGTCCTAATTTTGGTGGCAAGTTAGCCAGCTATCATGACCATCTGTTTGGCCATATTTTCAAAAGGATCGCACAGGAGTTCCGGCTGGATGAAAGTCGTATGGCTTACGGAGGCTACTCGCTTGGCGGTTTGGCAGCTATTTCCAGTCTTTATAGCAGTGATAAGATGTCTTTGATTTTCTCCATTTGTGGATCCTTTTGGTATCCAAATTTTGTAGATTACTGCAAGGCACATCAGCTTATTAATAAGACCTGCTCGGTCTATTTACGTAACGGCTTGACAGAAGGGGCTCATCATAAGAATAGACTGGCCAAAGCTCCTAGTTATGCCAAAGAAGTACATGAATGCCTCAAAAAACAGTGCTTGTCCACTTATTCAGAATTTGACCCCTACGGTCATCATGACAATCTCCAAGAAAGATATGATGCTTTTTCGGATTGGTTGATTGAGCAGTGGCAACTCTGAAATGCTGACATTAGTGAGTAAGAAAGAGATAACTTCAGTTTATGAGGTTATCTTTTTTATATCTCTAGTCTGAATAGCCGATTTTTGATGAGATAGTGTATATGCTTTATGAATTTTGATTTAGTTTTTTTCTGACTTGTCCCATCAGTCCCAATCAGTTGTATAATCTCATGCAAGGGTGTAAAATCTACTATATAAAGACAAAGAGGAATTAGTAATGGAATTAAAAGATTTTACTGAAAAAGAACAAGAACAAATCAATCAAGGTTTGAGTACAGCTGAGATTTCTGACAAGGAGGTTGCGAAGAAGTTGCTCGGTCTCGTACCGCAAGAATGGATTAAACGAATTCCTTTCTTTGTCAGAGGGCATGCGACGACTAAGACAGTAGAGCGTGTAGCCAAGCAATATCCTGAACTCTATGCAGTAGCTAAGCGCCAAGGGGACCTTCCTGAAAAAGAAGGAGAAGAGTTGCGTAAGATTATGACAGACATCTTTGAAGAAAAGATGAACAAACACAAGATTAAGTAATGTGGTATCAAAAGAGATATAAGTTTGCAAACTTATACCTCTTTTTTATCTTTACTTCTTATTTGACTTGGATAGACTAATGGCAACCATTGTCGCACACAGGAAAAATGCAGCTAGCAAACCTTTTGTAGTGGTAGTCATAAAAGGTTTATCAAAGATATAATAATTATAGACAGAAAATCCGAGTCCAATAAGAGTTACAATAATTGATATAACAAATAGCGTCAACCATAATCGTCTTTGAGTCATCATCAACCTCCTGTTTGTATCCGTTTTCTTTCTGTATATAGTATAGCATAAAAACCTTAGCTAAATCCCAGAGAGTGGTTTGGCTAAGGTATCTGATATTATTTTGTCAAGACAACGGTATCATCTGGATCACGGTCATCATCTTCAATAGTCAGCTGATTCCCGTCGAGTTTATAGTATTTGATATCATCCCCAATCGTTAGACTTTGATTGTCAGGGTTAACTGTTACAGACTTGCTTTCCTTCTCGCCGTCTGCCTCGTCCTCTTCCCAAGTTCCAGTATTTCCAGAGATGGTAAGAGTAATACGATCATTTTCATCAGTCCCTT
>DBFVHV010000083.1:0-1766 GCA_048524165.1 Streptococcus sp. | reverse complement strand
CTCGCTTATTTAGCTCTGCCATGAATTGAATATAGGTTTTATCGACAGTATTGAGATCTTGTCCTTTGGCCACTTTAGAAAGTTGAGATTTCATCGTTATCTCAGGTTTCATCTCTAAGATACGTTCAGCAGCATACTGTGAATTTGCATCCGTCTGATTTTGATTCAAGAAACTACTAAGTTGGTCGTTATTGAAGAACTGCTGAAAAGCTGCAGAATTATAACCCTTTTTAGTGAACCATTGAGGAGACAAAACATATACAGCTGTACCGTCTTGTAATTCTGGAAGCATTTGTTGCATCCCCAAATATTGATTTAGAGAGGCGGCTCCACGTTGTCCAATAAAGTATGGACGATAGTTACGGTCGTATTTTTCTGCTAAAACAGCTGGATGAAGGGCATCAAAACGTAACCACTCACTAGACCCAAAGTAAGGTACAAAACGATGATTCTTGTCTGAAAGAGCGGTAGTTTTATTCATCCGACTCTTAAAGTTTTCATTCGTCAGCGTTACTGCGCTACGTTTTTCAGCCTCATAACTATGTTTTCTACCTTGTGGGTAGGCATATATAACTACTACTACCAAGACCAAGGCACAAATTACTGGACCAAAAATCCGCCATAAACGCTTAAGCATTGCGAAGCTCCGTTACCCCTTCAACAATCTTATTAGCTGTGTTCCAATCATCACGACCAAATTCTGAAACTGGGACACGAATATCAAAACGTGATTCCAATTCAACGATAAGTTCAACTGTTCCAATTGAATCAAGAACACCAGCATCGAAAAGGTCTTCATCCATCATGTCTGATACATCTTCCATAAAGAGTTCATCAATAATTTCAATAACTTCTGATTTTACATCCATTTTTAAATTTCCTTTACTTATTTTTTAGTGAACCAGAGATCATTCAAGAATCCAGAGAAGATCAAGAATGATAACATAACTGTATTAAATGTGATAAAGATTCCCAAAGCCTTGGTCCATTTATTTTCAGGAAGAGGCTTAAGTCCTGCTTTTTTACGCTCTTTATTAATGGTTTTCTTTTTACGTAACCAAGCATCGTTAATACCTAGACCGATACCATGGAATATACCATAGGCAATATAGTACCAAGTAACCCCATGCCAGAATCCCATAACCATCATATTGATGATATATGCAACATTCGAAGTGGTGTTACGATTTTTGAAAACCTTATTTCGCATGAGTACCATGACCAAGCGCATAAAGACAAAATCACGGAACCAGAAAGACAAACTCATATGCCAACGGTTCCAAAATTCTTTCAAATCACGTGAAATGAAAGGCTTGTCAAAGTTGATTGGGCTCTTAATCCCCATGAGATTAGACGCTGCGAGGGCAAACATCGAGTAACCCGCAAAATCAAAGAAGAGATCAAAACCATAAACGTACATGACACCAAGTGTTGGTAGATTAAAGATACCGCCTTGGCTCAATGCTTGTGCTTTTAATGGTGGTAAAAGCATACTTCCAAAAATCTGAGCCAAAACAAACTTATAGAGAAAACCAAGCATAATATATTTTACAGCTTGCTCTAACATGTTCAGCAGCTCATCACGATCAGGAATAGTTTGATAGTCATCATTAAAGCGCTTGAAGCGATCAATGGGACCACTTGTGAAGGTCGGCATAAAGAGCATGAAGCGGAGGAATTCCCCTAGTGTGAACTCTTTAAGCACTCCATCACGCATCTCGATAATCATCCCTACTGCACGGAAGGTGAGGTAAGAGATACCAAGG
>DBFVHV010000082.1:0-2622 GCA_048524165.1 Streptococcus sp. | reverse complement strand
AATAATATATGAAGATTTTGCTTCTTCAACAGTACCTGTCATTGTTTGAAGATGGTTGAAACCTTGATAACCATCAGTCAACTCCGGACGCTCCTCCGCTGGTAATTGATTATGAAAATCAATTGCCAATTGCAAAGCATTGACCATCTGACCTTTTGCCGTTCCAGGGTGGACATTACGACCATGGAAGGTCAGCTCTGCACCCGCAGCAGAGAAGGTTTCATACTGTAATTCACCCAATGGGCCACCGTCAACAGTGTAGGCAAAATCGACATCAAAATCATCAACATCAAATTTATCTGCACCAATTCCAATTTCTTCATCAGGACCAAAGCCTACACGAATCTCACAATGTTTGATTTCAGGATGAGCCTTCAAATAAGCCAATGCTGTCATAATCTCAGCAATACCAGACTTATCATCAGCTCCAAGAAGAGTGGTGCCATCTGTCGTAATAAGTGTCTGACCGATGTAATTCTGGAGATTAGGAAAATCAGCTGGATCTAGGTTGTAACCTGAAGTTCCAAGAGGAATAATACCCCCATCATAGGATTCAATAACTTGGGGTGATACTCCTTCTGCATTAAAATCTGCAGTATCCATATGAGAGATGAAACCAATCTTACGTGTTAATCGGTCATCGTTAGCCGGCAGGGTTGCCACTAGGTAACCATTACTTTCCAAATAATGGATGTTACTTAACCCTAGTTCTTCCAATTCTGGTTTTAGAATATTCAAAGCAAAATCTACCTGGCTTTGTGTTGTTGGCGTCCTTGTTGCATTTTCATCACTACGTGTATTAATTTTGACATAGCGTAGAAAACGCTCTAAGAGTAAATCGTAGGCCATAAGCGCTCCTTTTATTGTATTTACTATTTACCTCAATTATAGCATAAAAACCCATCATATTGATGGGTTAACCGTATAACTTAAACTTTAGATTCTTTTTCGTAGTAAGCCTTAATTCCTTCCACAATCGCATTCGCTAAAGTCTCTTGGTAAGCAGAGGTATTCAAGCGCGCTGCTTCCTGTGGATTTGACAAGAAACCAAGTTCTAGGAGAACTGCTGGCGCTGTTGTTTCACGCAAGACCGCAAAGGTTTGACGTTTTACGCCCTGATTCTGAGCTCCAGTCGCATTAATAAGGCTAGACTGGATGGCATTGGCCAAGGTATCACTCATGCTCAAACGGGTTGGATTGGCATGATAGGTCGCATTAATACGTGATGGGTATTCTGCATATGGCTGGTAATAATACGTCTCGATTCCCTGTGCTGCTGAACTGCCTGAGGCATTGATATGGATACTTACAAAAATATCTGACTCAGAGGCATTTACTGTGCGAGAGCGATTTGTCAAATCGACATAGGTATCGCTGGTACGTGTGGTCACAACTTGATAGCCTTCTGCTTCTAATTTGGCCTTAACGCGACTTTGGATAGCCAAGGTCAAGTTCTTTTCAGAAATACCAAAGTAAGACGCACCCGGATCATAGCCACCATGACCAGCATCTAGATAGACAATCTTATTCAAAACATCGTAGTTCCCTCTTGATGCCGAACCAATTTTCTTAGGTGCTACCACATCAGCTGAAGTTGCCCCAAAGCCGATATTCTTACCAGAAGCATCGACAATATAACCATGAACGATATACTTGCCTGAATTCCATTTGTGCTGACTAGCTGAAATAGTCACCTTGTAGGAACCATCCTCTTGTTTTGTGGCATTATGCCAAACAAGATCATCCTGACCATTTTGCTCAGACCAGACAGGGATGACTACACCTGAAATACCACTTGGATTCGTGAGGTTGGTGATGACGACATCAAAAGTGCCTCGATTTTTATCATTGTTTGCAATGGTTAGAGTGCCCGCTGTCTTAGTGATATCAAGTGTCGCTTGTTTGCCACCTAGTCTAATGAATTTACCATCATTATCAACCAAATAGACGTGAGAGTTATAAAGGCCGCTATCACCCTTATGGTTGCTTGAACGAACGGTCACCTTATAGTCTCCATTAGCTTGTTTAGCTGCCTTGTACCAAATGATATCATCTTGACCATTCTTTTCTGACCAGGTTGGAACGAGGACTTCTTTAAAGCCAAGTGGTGCAACTAAATTTGAAATGACAAAATCATAGCTACCAGTAACATTGTTGAGACCGGCGATAGCAAGATTGGCTTTAGGATCATGGCTCGCTACTCTTACATTTTCTAAGGTAGTGATGGAATTACTGCTCATTTCATCCCATTCATACAACTTGTAGGTTTCAATCAAACGGATAAGTTTTCCTGCATAACTTGGATCTGTTGCATAACCTGCATTCTTAAGTTCTTGAGCCGCAATACGGTAATCCATTTCATTGACAACTTTTCGATAATTGTTTTTTCGCCACTCAGTACTTGTAAAAAATTTTGCATGGTCTACAACACTGTCATTCCAGGAAGCATATTTTCTAAACATCGCATTGACTGTGATATATTCACCATTAACATATTCCTGAGTAGGCACAGTTACGGTTTCTCCAGTCCAATCCTCTGAATTCTTAACGCCAAAAAGATTATGGTTAGGAGCCTTAGCAAGACTTGAGGTTCCCCAACCACTTTCTAGGATAGCTTGAGCT
>DBFVHV010000081.1:0-7687 GCA_048524165.1 Streptococcus sp. | reverse complement strand
TTATTCTGGTTATTCTCATAATTCCGACCACCGACAAATCCTAAGATTGCTCCAGTCGCATTGTCCATGAGTACATTTCCAACTTCAACCCCGTTATTGCCACCCTGATCAAGTAGACCTCCATATTGGTTCGCAGTATCTTGCATCGCATGGTAGACTGCATTATCAATCGTCGTCTTAATGCTGTAGCCACCGGTTTGTAGCTCTTTAAGAGCCATCTCACGATAGGTTTCCTTAGTCTTATCATTTTTTAAATCTTGACTAGATACCTTGTCACGCTCAACCAAATAGTCATACATGACATCTTGAGCTTCAGACATGACTGAATAGTACAAATAATCATGACTTACTGAATCAGAGCTCTCCCCAGCCTTGAAATCTTTAGTAACGTCATAATTCTTATAGCTTTCGTATTGTGACTTATCTAGATACCCCCCTCGATAGAGGTTGTAGAGCACATCTTGCTGGCGCGCCAAGCCATAGGAAAGCTCTTCTTCATTTTTTAGTTGACCATCCGCAGTATAGGGTGAATAGACAATCGGGCTCTGTGGTAAACCTGCCAGATAAGCCGCCTGAGGAACTGTCAAATCCGCTGCAGAGACCCCAAAAATCCCTTGTGCAGCCTCTTCGATACCAGCAATATTTTTCCCCTTGTTGTTACGACCAAAAGGAGAAACATTCAGATAATCCGTTAAAATTTCATTTTTCGAAGCACGACGTTCCAGTTGCAGTGCATAGATAATCTCTGCCGCTTTACGTTTAAATGTTGGAGCATCTCCTGTAACCTGTTGTTTTATCAACTGTTGTGTTAGTGTTGAACCACCACTAGAGGAACCTACTCCCAAGACTGAGGATACCAAGGCTCTAAAGACAGCTTTTGGTACAACCCCCTTATGCTTCTTGAAATTTTCATCCTCAGTAGCAATAATGGCATTTTTAACATTGTTAGAAATCGCATCACTTTCAACAGGAGTTCTAAGCAGGTCCGTATCAATATCAACAATCTTCTTAGAATCAGAATAACTCATCGAAGACACCAAACTAACCTCGCTAATCTGATTCAACAAGGTTTTATCCTTAATCGATGGAACGGACTGTATCTGACTCCCCAGATAGCCCAAGCCAAGCCCAGCACCGAATAAGGTTATGACGATAATGACCACATAAAAGAAATCAGACAAGAGCTTTAATGTCTTTAAAAACACATCACCCATGTCTAAGAGTGTCATTCTGTCTTCAGACGACTTCTCCGCTTGCTTACGATTCCACTTAGATTTAACCCCAGCCTTCCTTACTTTGAAAGATTTATCTCTTTTTTTAGACTTGAGGCTGGCAAACTTTTCACGAAAAACCTTCCCTAGCCGTCTAAAATAATTTATTATTTTTTCAAAATTCATAGAAATACCTCAAAGCCTATTATAGCAAACTTTGACAAAGCTTGCATAGGGTTGCTTTCTTTTGGTATAATGGTGCAGAATATACTTTACTGGAGAATATCATGACAATTTTTGAAGAACTAAAAGCACGTGGTTTGATTTTCCAAACCACAGATGAAGAAGCCCTTGTAAAAGCCTTTGAAGAGGGGCCAGTCTCATACTACACCGGTTATGACCCAACAGCAGACAGTCTCCACCTTGGACACCTTGTTGCTATCCTTACTAGTCGTCGCCTTCAATTGGCTGGACACAAACCTTACGCCCTCGTCGGGGGTGCAACAGGTTTGATTGGTGACCCATCATTTAAAGACGCTGAACGTAGCCTCCAAACCAAAGAAACCGTTGAAGGCTGGGTAGAAAAAATCCAAGGCCAACTCTCTCGCTTCCTTGATTTTGAAAACGGTGACAACAAAGCCGTTATGGTCAACAACTATGACTGGTTTGGTTCAGTTAGCTTCATCGATTTCTTGCGTGATGTCGGTAAATACTTCACAGTTAACTACATGATGAGCAAGGAATCTGTTAAGAAACGTATTGAAACAGGTATCTCTTACACTGAGTTCGCTTACCAAATTATGCAAGGTTACGACTTCTATGAACTCAATGATAAATATGGCGTAACCCTCCAAATTGGTGGTTCTGACCAATGGGGTAACATGACAGCAGGTACTGAGCTCTTGCGTCGTAAAGCGGACAAATCTGGACACGTTATCACAGTTCCACTTATCACAGATTCAACTGGTAAAAAATTCGGTAAATCTGAAGGTAACGCTGTCTGGCTTGACGCTACTAAGACAACACCCTACGAAATGTACCAATTCTGGCTCAACGTTATGGACGATGATGCCGTTCGCTTCTTGAAGATTTTCACTTTCTTGTCACTTGAAGAAATCGAAGAAATCGGTAAAGAATTTGACCAAGCTCGTCACCAACGTTTAGCACAAAAGGTTCTAGCTCGTGAAGTTGTTACTTTGGTTCACGGTAAAGAAGCCTATGAACAAGCTGTTCACATCACTGAACAACTCTTCGCTGGTAACCTTAAAGCCCTCTCAGCACGTGACCTTAAAGTTGCTCTCAATGGGGTCCCAACCTATGAGATTTCAGCAGATGAAAATCTTAACATTGTTGAACTTCTCGTCAATGCTAAAATTTCACCATCTAAACGTCAAGCACGTGAAGATGTGCAAAACGGTGCTATCTATATCAACGGTGAACGTGTGCAAGACTTGGATTACACTCTTTCAGATGCCGATAAGATTGACAACGAAATTACTGTTATCCGTCGCGGTAAGAAGAAAAATTTTGTTTTGACTTACTAATTCATGACAATTCTCACTCCCTAGTGGAGTGAGTTTTTTTACACACAACGTCATAATCCTAGCTCCTAACTGCTTTCTTAAGAACACAAAAAAACCAGCACTAGGCTGGTTTTTGAGACTATCACATTAGTTATAGATTTTGAATGCATCATCGTCGTTTTGACCAACGAATGGCATTGCTTTACGCAATTCAGCACCAACTTTTTCGATTTCAAGGTTAGCAGCTTCTTCACGGTAAGCAGTAAGTTTTGGACGTCCAGCTTTGTAGTCGTTAACAAAGTCATTAGCGAATTTACCATTTTGGATATCAGCAAGAACTGCTTTCATGTTTTCTTTCACTTGTTCAGTGATAACACGTGGACCTGATACATAGTCACCGAATTCAGCAGTGTTAGAAATTGATTGACGCATTTTCTTGAATCCACCTTCGTAAATCAAGTCAACGATCAATTTCATTTCGTGAAGCACTTCAAAGTAAGCCAATTCTGGTGCATATCCAGCTTCAGTCAAGACTTCAAAACCAGCTTCGATAAGGGCAGTCAAACCACCACAAAGAACTGCTTGTTCACCAAACAAATCTTCTTCAGTTTCTTCTTTGTATGTTGTTTCAAGAAGACCTACACGTGCTGCACCAACACCTTTACACCAGTCCATAGCGATGTCTTTAGCGTTACCTGTAGCATCTTGGTATACTGCGTAAAGGGCAGGTACACCAAAGCCTTCTTCAAATGTACGACGTACCAAGTGACCTGGTCCTTTAGGTGCACACATAAATACATCAACATCTGCTGGTACTTTAATAAATTCAAAGTGGATGTTGAAACCGTGAGCAAAACCTACAGCGTTACCAGCTTCAAGGTTTGGAGCGATTTCTGCTTCGTAAAGTTCTTGTTGGATTTCGTCTGGAGCCAAGATCATGATAACATCAGCCAATTTAGTTGCTTCTGCTACTGTGTAAGTATCAAAACCATCTTCTTTAGCTTTATCAAATGATTTACCTGGACGTACACCGATGATAACATCGTGACCTGTATCACGCAAGTTTTGTGAGTGAGCGTGACCTTGTGAACCGTAACCGATAACGGCGATTTTTTTACCGTCAAGTGCTGGTACTTTTACGTCTTTTTCATATTCCATTTGAACTGCCATAGTAGTATATCTCTTTTCTAAAATAATATTTAATTGCCTTTTTAAGGCTGGGTTAACAAATTTAAATTGGATTTTTAATCACGGGTAAATCCAGTAGCACCCGTACGAGCGATATTCTTGATACCGTAAGGACGAATAACTCGTAGAAGCGCCTCGCTCTTTTCAGCATCACCAGTCATCTGGATAGTGATAGAGCTTGGTGCAACATCCACCACCGAAGCACGGAAAGGTTGAATGATTGCCAAGATTTCAGCACGTTTAGAAGCTGGTGCCGACACCTTGACCAAGATAACCTCACGCTCCAAGTGGGGACGATCAGTGATGTCACGAATGCGAATCACATCGATCTGACGATTAAGCTGTTTAATGATCTGCTCAACCTCATTATGAGAATTCACATCAATGATAATTGTAATACGTGAAACATCAGGATTTTCCGTTGCTCCAACGGAAATACTCTCAATATTGACCTGACGGCGTGAAAGCACTCCAGTGAAGCGGTTAAGAACACCTGATCGGTTCTGAAGTTTAGCTGTTAACATTCTACGCATTGAACTTCACCCCCAACATTTCATGATTACTCTTACCAGCTGGAACGATTGGCAAGACATGCTCTTTACGAGAGATATCAACCTCTATGAACATCGGCACATCCTCTTTGATAACTTCTAAATCCTGATCAATCGTTTCTGGATTATCAAACTTATAAGACTTAATGCCATAAGCTTGAGCCATCAATTGGAAATCAGGAAGAGTATCAAAGACAGACTCTGACGTGCGCCCTTCGTAGAAGGACTCTTGCCATTGACGCACCATACCAAGTGAGTGGTTATTCAACATAACAACCTTGATTGGCACCTTGTAAATATTTAAGATAGCCAATTCTTGGTTCGTCATTTGGAAACCACCATCACCAACAAAGAGGATAACTTCTTTATCAGGATTAGCAATTTTAGCACCAATTGCTGCTGGGACACCAAATCCCATGGTTCCAAGACCACCTGATGTCACCAGTTGACGCTCATTTTGATATGGATAATACTGAGCTGTCCACATTTGATGTTGCCCAACGTCAGTGACAACAACTGCATCACCCTTAGTCAATTCACCGATACGCTCGATAACTGCCTGAGGCTGTACCATACGTTCTTTCTTATCGTAAGAACGTACACGCTCTTTATCTTTTGTGACTTTTTCAATCCATTTTTCAGTGTTATTCTTAACCACTGGTTCTGCTAAGAGCATTTCAAGAGCTTGCTTGGCATCACCAACAACTGGTAAGTCTACTGCAATAATCTTGCCAATCTCAGCTGGATCCACATCAATATGAACAACCTTTGCATTCTTAGCAAATGTTTTTGGATTACCTGTCAAGCGGTCATCAAAACGACAACCTATGGCTATCATAAAGTCAGCATCAGTCATAGCAATATTAGACGCATATGAACCGTGCATACCACCCATACCCAAGAAGAGGGGATGACTAGTAGCAATTGTTCCCTGACCTAGAAGACTTGTAACAACTGGAATTTGGTAGCGTTCTGCAAAAGCAACTAGCTCCTTAGCAGATTCAGAATAAGCCACTCCACCCCCAGCTACAATAACCGGCTTCTTAGCTTTGCCCAACTGTTTCAAGATTTTCTTAATTTGCATCTCGTTTGGTCTTAGCGTCGGTTGGTAACTTGGAAGATTGATTTCAGGATCGTTGATGAAGGCAGTTTCCTTAGCTACAACATCTTTTGGAAGGTCGATAACAACCGGACCAGGACGTCCTGTCGTTGCGATATGAACCGCTTCTCGAATAATACGAGGAATATCAGCCGTATCACGAATCTGGTAGTTGTATTTGGTAATTGGCATGGTAATTCCGACAATGTCAGCCTCTTGGAAGGCATCCTTACCAATACCTGGTGTTGCGACCTGTCCTGTAAAGACTAGGAGAGGTACACTATCACTCATAGCATCTGCAATCCCGGTAATAGCATTCGTTGCACCAGGACCACTCGTTACAAGAGCAACACCAAGTTTCCCAGTTGATTTAGCATAACCTTCAGCTTCGTGCAGACTTCCTTGCTCATGACGAGACAAAATATGATTAATCTCTTCATTTTTGTAAATAGCATCATACAAAGGAAGAACCGCTCCGCCAGGATACCCAAAAATAGTTGAAATCCCAAGTTCAAGAAGTGTATCAAGAATCAAATCAGCACCAGAGCGTGCTTCTTCAAGTTCAATTTTCTTCACATGGACCTCCTTTAGCAATTGTTTTTTTCGAATTGTCTAAAAATTCAAAACCTTGTATACTATAATAACATTTTTAACTAAATTTGCAAGGGTTTCAGAGAAAAATATCACAAACTCTTCGGAAATAATATTCTTAGTTTTTTTCTTGTGCTTGACGTTCTGCTTTACGTTCTTCGAATTCTTCATCAGTCATCAGAGTGCCTCCGACATTAGCTGATTTGGCAAAAGCAGTGTAACGGCGCAACCATCCACTTGAAATCTTAGATTTGAAAGGTTTCAAGTGTTTACGGCGTTCTTCAAGTGTCGCATCATCTACAAGCAAATCAAGGGTACGATTTGGAAGATCAATCACAATTTCATCCCCATCTTCAATCAGAGCGATATTGCCACCTTCCGCAGCTTCTGGAGATACGTGACCAATAGCAATACCACGAGTTGCTCCTGAGAAACGACCATCAGTAATCAGAGCAACATCCTTACCAAGACCGCGACCTACAATCTTAGAGGTTGGCGCTAACATCTCTGGCATACCAGGACCACCCTGAGGGCCTTCGTAACGGATGACAACAACATGCCCCTTCTTAACCGTTCCATTATCAATCAACTCAAGTGCTTGATCTTGTGAATCGCAACAAATAGCCTTACCACAGAAAGTTTTAACGGATGGATCTACACCACCAACCTTGATAACAGCCCCATCCTGAGCAATATTTCCATAAAGGATAGACAAACCGCCAACCGGTGAAATAGGTTGCTCGATTGGATGGATAATTTCTTCATTTTTGATTTCAGCACCAGCTACATTTTCTTTTAAGGTTTTACCAGTAACAGTAATACGATCACCCTTAATGGCACCCTTCTTAATCAACTGATTAATAATAGCTGGAACACCGCCTGCTTCATGTACATCATGCATGGTATAGATGCTGGAAGGAGCAATTTTAGAGAGATAAGGTGTCTTCTTAGCAATCTCATTAATGTCCTTAAGGTCATAGTCAATACCAGCCTCACGCGCAATAGCAAGGGTATGAAGAACGGTATTGGTTGAACCACCCATGGCCATATCTAGAGCAAAAGCATCATCGATGGCTTCTTTGGTCACAATATCACGTGGGCGAACATTATTTTTGATGTTATCCATTAATTTTGTGGCTGCTTGACGAACCAATTCACGACGTTCGTCTGAAACGGCCAGGATTGTACCGTTACCTGGAAGGGCAAGGCCCAAAACTTCCATCAAACAGTTCATTGAGTTAGCGGTAAACATTCCTGAGCATGAACCACAAGTTGGACAAGCATTTTTCTCCAAATAATCGAGCTCTTCCTTGCTCATATCTCCAGCCTGATAGGTACCTACAGCTTCAAACAAACTTGATAGCGTCGCTTGGTGACCAGTCATGTCAACGCCACCCTTCATAGGGCCACCAGAACAAAATACTGCTGGCACATTAGTACGCATGGCCGCCAAAATCATCCCTGGTGTAATCTTATCACAGTTAGGAATGTAGAAAACCCCGTCAAACCAGTGGGCATTAATAA
>DBFVHV010000080.1:0-5288 GCA_048524165.1 Streptococcus sp. | reverse complement strand
ACATTTGATTGGCTATCAGTTTTCTGGAGTCAATGACGAGGGCAAGAATTTAGTACCTATGACTGCCTGGTTGAACTCTGGAAATTATAAAGGAACCGACGAAGGTAATCAGTCAGGCATGCTTTATTACGAGAATCGCTTGGATAACTGGCTGGCACTCCACCCTAACTATTGGTTAGATTATAAGGTAACAGCTATCTACAGTGGAGACGAGTTGTTGCCTCGTCAAGTGGAACTTCAGTATGTTGGTATCGATAGTTCTGGAAACCTCTTGGAAATTAAACTTGGTGGAGATAAGGAGACTCTTGATAGTCAGGGAGTTACGCATGTTGTCTTGGATAACCAATCACCAAATGCAGAAATAAATTATGCGGATGGGACAGCGATAAATACGGTTACTGAATTTACTGAGGCACCATCTGAGCCTAGTTCTGAGAGTTCACAAGTGGCTGAACAACCGAGTTCTGAGCCAGAGCCTGTGCAACCTACACAAGAAGAAAGTAGAACAGTTTATGTGGCGCGTCATGGAACAGCAGATGTTTATTGGTATGACATCAATAGTATGCCTAGCAACACCAACAAAGCAAATGTCGTTACTATGACAGAAGCAGATGCCCTAGCCCAAGGCAAACGACACACGTCTAAAGAGTAATAAAAAAGCTGGACAAGATGTCCAGTTTTTTTGCAAAACGACTCACATTTTACCCTTTTATCTGAAAATTTGATATACTGAGACTATCAAAATACTTGTAAGAGAAGTCGTACCGACTCTTTTTCAGTATAAGAAAGGAAACTAAATATGATTTGGATTATTATTGCCATTATTGTTGTTCTTGTGATTTTTGTTATTACAAGTTATAACGGCTTGGTTAAAAGCCGTATGCAAACCAAGGAGGCTTGGAGTCAAATTGATGTTCAATTGAAACGTCGTAATGATCTCCTTCCTAACTTGATTGAAACAGTTAAAGGTTACGCTAAATATGAGGGTTCAACGCTTGAAAAAGTAGCAGAACTTCGTAATCAAGTAGCAGCTGCGACTTCTCCTGCAGAAGCGATGCGTGCCAGTGATGAATTGACTCGTCAGGTTTCTGGAATCTTTGCCGTAGCTGAAAGTTACCCTGATCTTAAGGCTAGTGCCAACTTCAGCCAACTTCAAGAAGAGTTGACGAACACTGAAAATAAAATTGCCTATTCACGTCAACTTTATAACAGTGTGACAAGTAACTACAATGTGAAATTGGAAACCTTCCCAAGCAATGTTATTGCTAAGATGTTTAGCTTTAAGGCAGCTGAATTCCTTGAAACACCAGAAGAAGAAAAAGCTGTGCCTAAGGTTGATTTCAGTGGACTAGGTAACTAATATGTTATTTGATCAAATTGCTCGAAATAAGAGAAAGACTTGGCTTTTGCTCCTGGTCTTTTTCCTCTTGTTGGGCCTTGTTGGCTACGGTGTCGGCTATCTTTGGTTAGGTTCAGGTTTTGGTGGTCTGATTCTTGCCTTAGTTATTGGTTTTATCTATGCTATTACTATGATTTTCCAATCAACAAATGTCGTTATGGCCATGAACGGTGCACGAGAAGTTGATGAACAAACGGCTCCAGACCTTTACCATGTGGTTGAGGACATGGCTATGGTGGCCCAAATCCCAATGCCACGTGTCTTTATTGTCAATGATCCTTCTATGAATGCTTTTGCGACTGGATCAAGCCCTAAGAATGCGGCAGTAGCTGCTACAACAGGTCTTCTTGCGGTTATGAATCGTGAGGAGCTTGAAGGGGTTATCGGACATGAAGTGAGTCATATTCGCAACTACGATATTCGAATTTCTACCATAGCAGTTGCCTTAGCATCTGCCATTACCATGCTAGCTGGGATGGCTCGTAATATGATGTTCTGGGGGGGAGGCCGTCGTAGAAATGATGATGATCGTAATGGAAGTAGCGGTTTGGAAATTATTCTTCTCATTATTTCCTTGATTGCCATTATCCTGGCGCCTTTGGCGGCTACCTTGGTTCAGTTGGCTATTTCACGCCAGCGTGAATTTCTAGCTGATGCTTCTAGCGTCGAATTGACACGTAACCCACAAGGTATGATTAATGCTCTGCTCAAACTTGATAATAGTGCGCCTATGCAACATCACGTGGATGATGCTAGTGCAGCTCTCTATATCAATGATCCTAAAAAGGAATCTGGTTTGCAGAAGCTCTTTTATACTCACCCACCAATTTCAGAACGGGTGGAACGCTTGAAACAAATGTAAAAAAGTGAGACTGATGACACATCTAAGTGTGTTCATCAGTCTCACTTTTTTAGTTAGATTCAATATAAAGATTGCTAGCAATGGCTTCTGGTATTTGGATGTCCTTTCCATCAATATGTAGTCGGTAGAGTTGTGTGAAAGGGTCAAAGCCTTCAAAGGTAAAAGGTGTTCCAATTTTAAGACCGACAGTCTTCAAATAATGGAGTAGATCAATTTGATCTTGAACTCGACGAAGGACATATTCTCCAGGAGCAAGGTCTTGTGTAAAAGTCTGGTTGTAGATTTCCTCTATGAGCTGACCTGACTTGGGGATTTGCCCACCGTGTGGACAGGTTTTGGGGTAATTGAGTAGGCGGTCAAGGGCATTGATAAAGTGATCAGAGACAGTATGCTCTAAAATTTCTGCCTCTTGATGAATTTGATCGCAAGTGTATTGCAAGTGGTCCACCAAAAAGACTTCGATGAGGCGATGTTTCCGATAGAGTTCAGCAACGTTGATTGTACCTGTTTCCGTTAGGAGGTAGCCCTTGGCTTTATCTTTGATGATGAGGTCTTCTGAAATCAATTTCTTAATCATTTCTGTCACAGCAGGTGGAGACACCTGCATGCGGTTCGCAATTTCCTTATTACTAATTTTGCCTTCTTCAGTACCAATCTCATAGATACATTTGAGGTAGTCTTCTTTATTAGGTGTCATGTCTGTTCCTTTGAAAATAGTCTCATCTTAGTATAACAGATTTATCAGAAGAATACAGAAGATATCTTAGATAAGATTTTTACTGATTCAAGCCTTGGGTGATTTTATCCAGATTATATTTCATCATGTTGTAGTAGCTATCACCGTTTTGCCCTTTTTCAGCAATAGAATCTGTAAAGATTTTTGCATAAATAGGAATATTGGTATCCTTAGAGACTGTTTTCATAGGGCGTTCATCGACACTAGATTCGACAAAGAGAGCTGGTACCTTGGTTTGACGGAGTTTTTCAACAAGTGTTTTGATTTGATCTGGTGTACCTTCTTCTTCAGTATTGATTTCCCAGATGTAGGCGGATGGTATTCCATAGGCTTTAGAGAAGTATTTAAAACATCCTTCACTAGTGACAATCAGTTTTTTTTCATCGGGAATCTTGTTAAAGGTCTCTTTCGCTTCTTGGTCCAGTTTACTAAGTTTGTTAGTATAGGTTTCTAGATTCTTTTCGTAGAAGGTCTTGTTTTTAGGGTCCTTAGCAATTAGTTGTTTGGCAATATTTTGCGCATAAATAATCCCATTTTCGAGATTAAGCCAAGCGTGGGGATCCTCCTTACCTTTTTCTGACTGACCTTCAAGGTAAATCACCTCAACACCATCACTAACTGCAAAAAAATCTTTGTTTTCTGTCTTATGGGCGTTCTTGACCAACTTAGTAAACCAAGCATTTCCACCAGTTTCTAAATTGATACCGTTATAAAAAATCAAGTCAGCTTGTGATGTCTTCTTTACATCATCAGGAAGAGGTTCGTATTCGTGAGGATCCTTACCAACGGGGACAATACTGTGGAGTTTGATTTTATCTCCAGCAATATTTTTGGTGATATCGGCAATAATGGAATTAGTCGTAACAACTCGTAATTTATCCTTGCTACTGCCTTGATTATTGCTACACGCTGCTAAAGCAACTAACGCTAAAAGTAATAGTGCTATTGTTGATAGTATTTTTTTCATATTATTTTCATCCTGTTATTTTATTGTTGATAAGTTTTATTCATGCCACTCTGTTTAGGGGCGATGAAAAAGCTGATGAGAAAGAGTAGAGCAGATGTTAATACAATGCTCGAACCAGCTGCAATATTAAAACTATAGCCGATAAAAAGACCAAGAACAGATGCCAGAGCCCCCAATCCTGATGAGAGAAGAATCATTGTTTTTAGGCTATGAGCATAAAGGTAGGCAGTCGCAGCCGGTGTAATTAAAAGTGCCACAATAAGAATAGTACCAACACTTTGCATGGCAGTTACAGCAACCAAGGTTAGAATAACCATCAGTAAGTAATGGTAGAAGGAGACTTTAACTCCCATTGACTTGGCCAAAATTGGATCAAAGGATGTTAGCAGTAGAGGGCGAAAGAAGATTGTAATAGTTGCTAGTACAAGAAGTGAAACGATAATCGTTATCCACATATCCATGTCTTGTACAGCTAGAATATTCCCGAAGAGAATATGAAAGAGATCTGTGGAACTATTAGCAACACCGATGAGAATAATACCGAGAGCTAGAAAGCTCGAAAAGGTAATCCCAATTGCCGTGTCACTCTTAATAATGGAATTACTTTTGATATAGGTAATCATTGTAGAAGCTAAAAGTCCAAAGATGATGGCTCCTATGAAAAAATTAATACCTAAGATAAAGGAAATGGCTACGCCAGGTAAAACCGCATGTGAAATCGCATCACCCATAAGCGACATGCCTCTTAGAATAATAAAACAACCAACAGCCCCTCCGACAATTCCAATAACTATAGCCGTTATAAGCGCGTTCTGTAAGAAGTGGAAATTTAGCAAACCATCAATAAATTCAGAAATCATTTACATCTCCTTTATAAAATAAACTGTTACCGTAGGTTTTACGGAGATTATCCTCATTAAAAATAAGATTAGTAGGCCCGCTAGCAATCAATTTCCGATTGAGAAGGATGACTTGGTCAAAATAATGAGGGACCTTACTCAAATCATGGTGAACGATGAGAATAAGCTTGCCTTGTTTCCTAAGTTCTCTCAAGGTGTCCATGATAATATCTTCACTAACGGAATCAATCCCAACGAAGGGCTCATCCAATAGGAGGATATCTGCCTCTTGTAGAAGACAACGAGCGATTAGAACACGTTGAAATTGGCCTCCTGATAATTGGCTTATCTGGCGATGGGCCAAATCATTTAGCCCGAGTAGTGTTAAAGCATCTGTGACTTTAGATAAATCACTCTTAGATAGACGTTTAAAGAACTTGGTTTTGGGATAGAGTCCTAAAGAGATGCACTCTCTGACAGTAATC
>DBFVHV010000079.1:0-1579 GCA_048524165.1 Streptococcus sp. | reverse complement strand
AAATCTTATATCATTTTTTTAAATAATTTGGTATAATATTCAACAATACTAAATAATTATAGGAGTTTATATGTCATACGTTTTGGAAGTATTACCAGCCCTGTTAAACGGTGCGGTAGTCACACTTCAAGTATTTTTTATTGTTATCGTACTGTCGATTCCACTAGGGATTGTACTTGCTTTCTTAATGCAGATTAAATTCAAACCTCTAAATTGGTTGCTGACCCTTTATGTTTGGATTATGCGTGGAACACCGCTCCTTTTGCAATTAATCTTCGTTTATTATGTTCTTCCGAGTGTAGGGATTGTCTTTGATCGCCTTCCGGCTGCTATTCTTGCTTTTACGCTTAATTATGCTGCTTATTTCGCAGAGATTTTCCGTGGAGGAATTTTGGCTATTCCGAAAGGACAATACGAAGCAGCTAAAATGCTTAAACTTAGTCCTTTCCAAACCATCCGCTATATTATCCTTCCTCAGGTGGTTAAGATTGTCTTGCCAAGTATCTTTAACGAGATTATTAACTTGGTTAAGGATTCATCATTGGTTTATGTGCTTGGGGTTGGAGACCTCCTTTTGGAAAGTCGTACCGCTGCTAACCGTGATGCGACCTTAGCACCGATGTTTGTGGCTGGAGCTATCTATCTTATCCTTGTAGGAGTAGTGACTGTAGCTTCTAAGCACATCGAAAAGAAATTCAACTATTATAAATAGGAGACCTTATGTTAGAATTAAAAAATATTTCCAAGCAATTTGGTCAACACAAAATTTTTGATAACTATAACCTAACTGTCGAAGAGGGGAAGATATTGGCTATCGTTGGACCATCTGGTGGTGGTAAGACAACTCTTTTGCGTATGCTAGCAGGACTTGAAACTATTGATTCAGGGCAAATTATTTATGAAAATGAAGAGATTCCCTTAGATCAGATGGAAAGTCGTAACTTGCTAGGTTTTGTCTTTCAGGATTTTCAACTGTTTCCGCACTTGACTGTCTTAGATAACCTAACCCTTTCGCCAATTAAGACGATGGGAATGTCTAAGGAAGATGCCCAGAAAAAAGGTCAAACTCTACTTGACCGTTTAGGGCTTGGAGCACATGGAAATTCTTATCCGTACTCTCTTTCTGGGGGACAAAAACAACGTGTTGCATTTGCACGTGCCATGATGATTGATCCGAAAATCGTCGGCTATGATGAACCAACTTCAGCTCTTGACCCTGAGTTGCGTCAAGAAGTAGAGAAATTGATTTTGCAGAATCGTGATACTGGGATTACGCAAATCGTTATTACTCACGATATGCAGTTTGCACAGCACATCGCTGATGAGATTGTCACTATCAATCCAAAATAGCGAGGATTTTCTATGAAAAAAATAGTGAAAACAGTTTTGCTAGCCTGTCTTGTTATTTTGCCTTTGTTTGCGCTATCAGCTTGTAGCTCGCGCTCACATTTTGCAACTCAGAAAGACCAGTGGCAAACCTATACCAAAGAAAAGAAAATCAAAATTGGTTTTGATGCGACCTTTGTTCCTATGGGATATGAGGAAAAGGATGGTAGCTATGTTGGTTTTGATATTGATC
>DBFVHV010000078.1:0-1526 GCA_048524165.1 Streptococcus sp. | reverse complement strand
CTCTGCTTGGGAGTCCTCATCCTTGGGTGAGAGTCCCCTCATATAGTCTAACATAGCTTCATCGGGCTTCTTAACAATCTCACCGAGAGCCCAAATAGCCGTTGCCGTATGGATGGGATTATTATTCTTATCAATTATCTCCATCAGTTTGACAATAGCATTGCGATCATGTAGGTTAGCCAAGGCAATAATGGCATTACGTTGAAGAATATTCTTCCCTCGCCAGGAACCGGCAATCATCCCAAATGTCTCCTTAAAGGACTTATTAGTCAGCTCTAGAAATGGGAGCAATTCAGGCATGGCAAGCTCAGGATCAATGTCTGAAGCCAAGGGATTGTCGATACCTCTGTTATATGGACAGGAAATCTGACAGATGTCACAACCATAAATAACAGTCTTTATCTTCTTTCGAAACTCCATATCCATCATCCCCTTATCTTGGGTTTGAAAGGATAGGCAACGACGAGCATTCATCGTACCATCACCAATGAGACAAGATGTCGGACAGGCATCCAGACAACGACGACAATCCCCACAACCATAGTCAACTTCTTGGTCTGGTTCAATCTCTAGATTAGTAATAAGCTCGCCAAGATACATGTAGGACCCGTATTCTTTCGAGATAACGAGCCCATTCTTTCCGATAAAGCCTATTCCAGCACGCTTGGCCACTGCTGTATCAACCAGGGCTCCAGTGTCCACCATACCTTTATATTCGAAGTTTTCCGTTAGTTTTTCAATACCTTCTGCCAGGCGTTTCAGTTTATCCTGCAAAACATAGTGATAATCTAGGCCCCATGAATTTGGAGTGATTTTGCCACGCTTAAATTCTGTTTTTTGGGGTTGTTGCGGCAACTTATGCGGATAGGCCACAGCAATAGATATGATGGTTTTAGCTGATTCCAAGCTCAATTTGGGGTAAATACGCTCTTCAATATTTTTATGTTCAAATCCTGTTGTTCGCCCTTCTTCAACACCAAGTCGAAGGGATTTTTCTAAATAGGCGAAATCATCAGCGGTTGTAAAACCAATTTTTGAAATGCCAATTTCCTTGGCCATCTTTTGTATTTCTAACTTGATATCCATATTCTTATCATAATGAAAATGTAGCCCTAGGGCAAGTATTTTCCATCAGCTTCATTTAGAGACAAGGCTTGACCTTTTTTGTTACAATGTTCCTATGACAAGACTTGCAGTAATGAGTGATTTACATATTGATTTAAATCACTTTGAGACATATGAAATTGATACTCTTATAAAGTGTCTAAAAAATCAAGAGGTCACCCACCTCCATATCGCTGGTGATATTTCTAATCATTATTTTATCGACACGAAACCTTTTCTACAAAAACTTTCTAAGGAGTTCAAGGTTACCTCTAATTTAGGCAATCATGATATGCTTGATTTAGAGGATGACCTTATTGATAATCTGGATTTTCAGGTAATTGGTTTAGGAAGTAAGACATTATTGACCTTTCATGGATGGTATGATTATTCCTATTCAGATGAAAAGTTGGATAAGATTC
>DBFVHV010000077.1:0-3487 GCA_048524165.1 Streptococcus sp. | reverse complement strand
ACCCATTGATTTGAATCAAACATTCCTTGTGGTAACCAATAACTATCGTGCGACGGGGAATTTCCCTGGTGTTAAGGATGCCGCAGAAAAACGTCTCCTCAACCTTGAAAATCGTCAGGCCATCATCGACTATATTGTCAGTGAGAAAACGATTAATCCGAGTGCCGATGGAAATTGGAGTTTCGTTCCAAACATTACAAATGCGGATATCCGTTTTGCCTCATCGGACAATGCACGTGCCCACCTTGCTGGTCAGGATGCCATTAGTTATGTAGGTCCGTCAACACAGGCAGGATTTGCAGAGTACCGTTTGATTGTTAAGGAAAAAGTAAATCAAGTCGAGGATACGGCTAATAAAGAATTTGAGAAGTTGCCAAAAAGTGCTGAGACAGTGAATCAAACTAAGCGCGTGGCACCAAAGGTTATCGAAGGGTCTAGCTTGGTTAAACCTGCTACAGCTATCCAGTTGTCAAACTCTCAGGTAATCATCTTGCCTCAAGCTCAAATCCAAGAAACTCAAGTTTCAAGTTCTGCTAAGACTTTGCCAAATACAGGTTCAGATGAATCCATGTCAGCAACTGTAGCTGGTCTGGTTCTTGTGACTTTGGCTGGTTTCTTTGGAATCAAGAAATACGAAAAAAATTAAGCAAGAGAAAAAGCCCTGATATGGGCTTTTTTGCTCTTGTCTTACAAATTAAAGTTCTTTTGTGCTTCTAGGATAATTGGTGCTAGACGCTCAATATCGGACTGTGTACCACGTAGCTCAAAGTCTCCCAACATTGGGAAGCCAAAACGCTGGCTGTACTGTTTAGCAGTTAGGCAGTATTGGTTATTGAAGTTGCGGTTTCCAGAACCAATGATACCAAAACAACGTTTGTAGTTGTCATGGGCTGCGATAAAGTCTCCCAGTGGATTGGTTAGGATTTCGACATCTCCATTGTCAACACCATTCCCACCTTCAAGGTAGGTTGGCAAGAGTGCAACAAATGGTTCATCCACTTGGAAGGTTTCATGATTAAGCTCTTTAATATTGATTTGGCGGCAATTAATCCCATGATTTAGGGAGAGATAATCAGACATACGTTTGACAAAGCTTTGGGTGTTACCGCTCAGACTAATATACACGAGGGTGAGTTGAGACATGAGTGTCCTCTTTCTATCTATATCTTGTGTTTGTTCAATCATTCTAACACAAGATGTTGTGTTTTTCAAGTTGACTCCTCCCAGTTAAGAATTGCTTATCTAGCTCTTTTTCTTTACTTACAAAAGTGATAAAATAAAGGATAATTAAAAGAAGCGAAGGAAGAAATCATGGCTAAAGATAAAAATGTAACAGGAGAAGAAATTTTAGACGTTTGCTCGGCTTACATGTCAGCAGATGATTTAAAATTAGTCGAAAAAGCCTGGCATTATGCGACGGAGGCTCATAGTGAGCAATTTCGTCAGTCAGGAGAACCTTATATAATCCACCCTATTCAAGTGGCAGGTATCTTGGCAGATCTCCATCTTGATGCAGTAACAGTGGCCTGTGGTTTCTTGCATGATGTCGTTGAAGACACGGAAAAGACGCTAGATGATTTAGAAACGGATTTTGGTACGGATGTACGCAATATTGTAGACGGTGTTACCAAACTTGGTAAGGTTGAATATAAGTCTCACGAGGAGCAGTTGGCTGAAAATCACCGTAAGATGCTTATGGCCATGTCTAAGGATATCCGAGTAATCTTGGTTAAGTTGGCAGACCGTTTACACAATATGCGTACCCTCAAGCATCTTCGTAAGGATAAGCAGGAGCGCATTTCTCGTGAAACGATGGAAATTTACGCTCCTTTGGCCCACCGTTTGGGTATCAGCCGTATCAAATGGGAATTGGAAGACATGGCTTTCCGTTACCTTAACGAGGTAGAATTTTATAAGATTTCCCACATGATGAAGGAAAAACGCCGCGAGCGTGAGGCACTTGTGGACGAGATTGTCGATAAAATTAAGACCTATACAGCTGAACAAGGGCTTGTCGGTGATGTTTATGGCCGTCCCAAACACATCTACTCTATTTTTCGTAAGATGCGTGACAAGAAGAAACGCTTTGATCAGATTTATGATTTGATCGCTATTCGTTGTGTCATGGAGACGCATAGTGACGTTTATGCTATGTTGGGATACATTCACGAGCTCTGGCGTCCTATGCCTGGACGTTTCAAAGACTATATTGCCAATCCTAAATCCAATGGTTATCAGTCTATCCATACGACGGTTTATGGACCCAAAGGGCCTATTGAAATTCAAATCCGTACTAAGGAGATGCACCAAGTTGCCGAATACGGGGTTGCAGCTCACTGGGCTTACAAGAAAGGTATCAAGGGCAAGGTCGATTCGAAAGAGTCTGCTTTGGGAATGAATTGGATTAAAGATCTTGTGGAACTCCAAGATGCCTCAAACGGGGATGCTAAGGGATTTGTTGACTCTGTAAAAGAGGATATCTTCTCAGAGCGAATTTATGTCTTTACACCAAATGGTGCTGTTCAGGAATTGCCTAAAGATTCAGGTCCTATTGACTTTGCCTATGCCATCCATACTCAAGTTGGTGAGAAAGCCACAGGTGCCAAGGTTAATGGTCGTATGGTGCCTCTGACTGCCAAACTCAAGACGGGTGATGTGGTTGAGATTGTTACCAATGCTAATTCCTTTGGTCCTAGTCGTGACTGGATTAAGATGGTCAAAACGACTAAGGCCAGAAATAAAATTCGTCAATTCTTTAAGAATCAAGACAAGGAAGCTTCAATCACCAAGGGTCGTGAGCTTTTGATAGCCTATTTCCAAGAGCATGGCTATATTGCCAACAAGTACCTAGACAAGAAACATATAGAGGAGATCCTTCCTCGTATGAGTGTGCGTAGTGAGGAAGCTCTCTATGCTGCTGTTGGTTTTGGCGAAATTAGTGCCGCTGCGGTTTTCAATCGTCTGACAGAAAAAGAACGCCGTGAGGAAGAGCGTGCTAAGGCAAAAGCTGAAGCTGAAGAACTAATGAATGGTGGCGAAGTCAAGACTGAGAAGAAAGAAGTTCTCAAGGTTAAAAGTGAAAATGGCGTTATCATTCAAGGTGCCTCAGGTCTCCTTATGCGTATCGCTAAGTGTTGTAACCCAGTACCTGGAGATGAGATTGATGGTTATATCACTAAGGGACGTGGAATAGCTATTCATCGCTCAGATTGTAATAATATCAAGAATCAAGAAGGTTATGAGCAACGTTTAATTGAAGTTGAGTGGGATGAACGCAATACCAATAAATCTTACTTAGCTGAGATTGATATCTATGGCCTTAATCGTTCGGGTCTTTTGAACGATGTTCTTCAAATCTTGTCCAATACAACCAAGAGCATTGCTACGGTTAATGCACAACCAACTAAGGATATGAAGTTTGCCAATATTCACGTTAGCTTTGAAATTGCCAACCTTATTGAATTGACTGGCCTTGTGGATAAGATTA
>DBFVHV010000076.1:0-3861 GCA_048524165.1 Streptococcus sp. | reverse complement strand
ATTGTTTCAACAATTCACTAGTATCCACATAATCTTCAGCAAATTCTTCAAAATCTTCAAAACGGTAATCAGCTGTTTCTAAATCAAGCAAACTATTCCAACGGAAACCATAAACATCTTCAATGATAACACTAAGTTCATCAGTTTCCTCATCTACTTGCCAGCCCAAATAGCGTTCCTGGGTTTCAAAATTCAAAACTACATCTTGACAATCTTGGCGCCAAACTTGACCAAGCAATTGTTGACACATAGCATGATCACTCGCAGGCTCATCATTAAACCACGTAATCTCATGTTTATCAAGAAATGCAATCAACTGCCAAAACTGTTGTTGGAAACGAATGGGCATACTACGATCAAAAGCCAAACTGAACTTTTCACTCCGTTTGAGCATATCAACTATACTAACCATATGCCCCCTACTTTTCTAACTGTTTGAGGACTGTTGCAAAGTTTGTAGTTAGCTCTTCAAAACTTACAGTAACTTCCTCACGAGTAGCATTATTTTTGACATTAACCTCACCTGACTCCACTTCACTCTCACCTAAGGTGATAACAGTCTTGGCCTTGAAGGTATCTGCTGACTTAAATTGTGCTTTAATCTTACGTCCGAGGTAATCACGTTCAGCCTTAAATCCTTGGTAGCGGATGGATTGAACTAACTCAAGAGCTTTGCCATTAGCGCCTGAACCAAGTACTGCAATGTAGACATCAAGACTTTCTTCTACCGGAAGTTTAATGCCTTGCTTATCAAGAACCAAAAGCAAACGTTCTAAACCAAGTCCAAAACCAAATCCAGCTGTTTCTGGACCACCGAAATATTCAACCAAACTATCATAACGACCGCCCGCACAGATTGTTAACTCAGACTTGTCAATAGTGGTAATAAATTCAAAAATCGTGTGGTTATAGTAATCCAGACCACGTACCATATTAGTATCAATCACATATGGAATGTTAAGACTATCGAGCATGGCACGCACTTCATCAAAGTGAGTTTGACTTTCTTCATCTAAATAATCAAGAATAGATGGAGCATTTTCAACTGCAACCTTATCTTCTTTTTCTTTTGAATCGAGCACTCGTAAAGGATTTTCATCCAAACGGCGTTGGCTATCTTTTGACAAACTCTCACGCATTGGTGTCAAATAGTCAATCAAGGCCTGACGATAAGCCAGACGACTCTCAGTATTTCCAAGACTATTCAAATGAAGAGTAACATCCTTAATTCCAAGCGTATTAAAGAGTTGGTAGGCCATGGCAATTGTTTCAACATCTGTTGCTGGATTTTTTGAGCCAAAGCACTCTACACCTAGTTGGTGGAACTCGCGCAAGCGTCCTGCTTGAGGACGTTCATAACGGAACATTGATCCAATATAATAAACTTTAACAGGTTTTTGGACCTCTGGCGCAAAGAGTTTGTTCTCTACATAAGAGCGGACAACCGGTGCTGTTCCTTCTGGGCGGAGTGTAATATGACGGTCTCCCTTATCATGAAAATCATACATTTCCTTAGTAACGATGTCAGTTGTATCACCTACTGAACGTGAAATGACCTCGTAATGTTCAAACATAGGCGTACGAATTTCACCATAATTGTATTTTTTAAATGTTTCACGTGCAACATTCTCCACGTACTGCCATTTAGCACTATCCGCAGGTAAAATATCCTGCGTTCCCTTAGGTTTTTGAAGTTTCATAATGATGATACAGGCCTCAAATAGACCTGCCCTCCTTTTTCGTTATTACAGATATAATCACTCTATTCTATCATAATTTACATAGCTTTTGGGAAATGGTGGAGGTTTTTTCAACGTAAGAAAGAAACTGACCTCTCGCCATATATAATGGTCAATCTTACTCATCAACAAACAAGTAGTGAAATTATGAGGAGCTCTCCTTTTCCCAAAAAACTGTAGAATTCTTTGTTTTGTCTCTTTATCTTCCACGAAACTTTTTCTTGCTATTAAAAATAGGACAGGCTTACCCCATCCTATACACTCTTTCTATTATGACCAAACCTTATCAGTAATTGTTTTAATCAATTGCAATTTATTCCACTCGTCTTGCTCAGTCAAGATATTACCTTCTTCAGTTGAGGCAAAACCACATTGAGTTGAGATTCCAAGATTCTTAAGTGGTACAAGTTCAGCCGCTTCATGGATACGAGCAATGACAGCATCTACATCTTCCAAAGCTGGATCCTTAGAAGTAATCACACCAAGTACCAATTCAACATGATCACGGTTATTCCAAATCGTTGGAAGTGGTGCAAAGCTACCTGAACGCGCATCATCGTATTCCAAGAAGAAGATATCATAGTTCAATTGACCAAGATATTTAGCTACTGAATCATAGCCACCTTCAAAAAGATAAGTTGATTTAAAGTTCCCACGACAAATATGAGTAGCCAAAGTCAAATCTTCTGGAAGACCTTCCAAAGCTTTATTGATAGTGTATACATCATCCTCAGCAATTTTTGCCAACTCAGCTGTTTTCTCAGGATTATTTTTTTCATTCTCAAACTGTTGAATCAAATAACCCCAAGTCGTATCATCCAACTGTACATAACGTGCACCCAAATCGTAGAAATGTTGGATGGTATCATGGTAAGCTTTAGCCAAAGCATCAAGGAAATCAGTCCATGAATCATAGTAATCTGCATAAAGATCACTACGGTGGTCACGTTTAATGATGAGTGATGGACTTGGAATAGTTACTTTGGGAGTGATTCCTTCAGGAGTCACTGATTTAAGATATTCAAAGTCGCGATAGAAAGGATGATTGGGATTTTCGGCAATTTTACCGTTGATACGAACGTTGGTTGTACGTGTCTTAGCACCATGGAATTTATATGAATCTTCTTGTTGGTAAGCTTCAAAACCAGTTAGGTTCCATAGGAAATCAAGGTGCCACCAAGAACGACCAAATTCACCATCAGAAACGACTTGAAGACCATTTTCTACCTCATGGTGAACTAATTCCTTAACCAATTCATCTTGTACTTTCAGCAATTCTTCTTGCGAAATCTCACCATTGGCAAATTTTTCACGTGCTTCTTTTAGAGCTTGTGGACGAAGGTAAGAACCAACATGATCAAAATGATAATGTACTTTACTCATAGTTATTTACTCCTTTTTATTCTTTCACTTAATGTTATAATAAGCCTATTCTAGCACTTACCGTTATAGCTGTGAAATATGTATTTACTATCAATTTATATAACTTTTAACTATATATATTGATAAAAAGTTTTTGTCAAGTAACTTTACTTTACAATAAAGATATGTTATTCTGTTATAGTTGATTTAAAATCAAGAACATAAATATTAATTCGGAGGAAATAAAGAAATGGCAGTACCTGCACGTCACACTTCAAAAGCGAAGAAAAACAAACGTCGTACACACTACAAATTGACTGCTCCATCAGTACAATTTGACGAAACAACTGGAGATTACTCACGTTCACACCGTGTATCACTTAAAGGATACTACAAAGGACGTAAAATCGCTAAAGCTAACGCAGCTAAATAATAGAAGGGAGATACCATGCGCGTAAATATTACACTTGAACACAAAGAATCTGGTGAACGCTTGTACCTTACTTCAAAAAACAAACGTAACACTCCAGACCGTCTTCAATTGAAAAAATACTCACCAAAATTGCGTAAACACGTAATCTTTACTGAAGTAAAATAATTGAATTAAAAACCATGAAAATCTTATTTTCATGGTTTTTTTATTACCAAATATAACAGTCATTCGTTCTAGTAAAAAGATCACAAAAGCATAATAGCCTCTATTAATATCTTACTCCTACCTTCCTGTCGCAAAGAGAATACAATAAAACGAAAAAGTCAT
>DBFVHV010000075.1:0-1762 GCA_048524165.1 Streptococcus sp. | reverse complement strand
AGGCCTCCTTCTAGTAGCTAGTCTGGCATTATCTCCCAGTCTGTCATCCGCTGACCAACTGGTAGATATTGCACAAAAAGCAGGTTACAAGGAAGCCACTGAGACATACAGACCTAAGTCATCACTTTTGATTGATGCCAACACCGGTGATATCCTTTGGCAAGATAATATTGATGAAGTCCGTGACCCGGCTTCTATGAGTAAGGCCATGTCCCTTTATTTGGTTTTTGATGCTTTATCAATAGGTGAAATTATGGAAGATACTGTTATTACAGCCAAGCCAACTGATGAAGCTATCGCTAACATCTATGAAATTTCAAATAATAAGATTGTTGCAGGTGTTAAATACACGGTTTCGGAACTGATCACTATGACAGCTGTCCCTTCTTCAAATGCTGCGACAGTTATGCTTGCCAACTACCTCAGTGATAATAATCCTGACAACTGGATTGATCGGATGAACGAAAAATCTAAAGAGCTCGGAATGACAAATACCAAATGGTACAATGCCTCTGGAGCTGGTGCGGCATCATATAAGGGATACTACACTCCTAAACGTTATGACAATAATCATTCGAATCAAACTACTGCTCGTGATTTGTCCATTATGGTCTATAACCTTATCAAAAATCACCCAAATATCTTAAAATACACTAGTCAACAAACCGTAACCGTCAAAAAAGGTACGCCATATGAGGAAACCTTTGAAAATTACAACTACTCTCTGCCTGGTGCCGATTACGGTCTCAAGGGGGTAGATGGCTTAAAAACTGGTTCAAGTCCACGAGGAGACTATAACTATATTTCCACATGTAAGCGTGGCAATCAGCGTGTTATTTCAATCATCCTAGGTGTTGGAAATTGGGAAGATGAACGTAGTGAGAAAATCCGTCATGCCTTTGGTAACTCTCTCATTGAGAAAATGTTTAAGGACTATTCCTATAAGAAGGTTCTAAGTAAAGGAAAACAAAAGATTGATGGTGAAAAATACGACGTACAAAAAGATGTCTATGCCACAGTAAAAAAAGGTCAAGAGCCTAAAATTAGTGTTAAAGATGATTACGTCCTTGTAGATAATGGACTAAAAACCGTATCTCCTAAAATCAAAGCAAACACCGTCAAAGCTACTAAAGCTGGCTTCTTCCTCTTTTCTTTTGGTCAAAAGAATAAACAGACAAGTAATCAAAAAACATTTATGAAAAAATTTGCTTTGTTCTGCTTCCTCCTGTTACCGATTTACGTTATCTATCTGATTTTCAACAATGAAAAAAAGCGTCGTCAAAAACTTAACGAACGTCGTAAAGCTCGACAAATGAATAACTAAGAAAAACGTGCCCAGAAGAGCACGTTTTTTAGTTATCTCCAAGAAATATTTTGAGATTGGTCATATCATTACGCATTTGTTGCAGTCCTTCTTGATAAATGGCTTCGAACTTTTCTGGGTCCTTTTCCAATCGACCAACTTCAAGCGCATGCTCTGGACGAATGGCATAGACTTTTCCTGTTTTTTCCAAAGCCTCAATCTTCTCAATACTCTTATTGTAGTGAATATGTCGATTTGAAGCAACCTCAACAAATTCAGGATACTTGCGGTAAAAGAGTTTGTAGATGCGCTTGCTAGTTTTAGAAGGATGTTTTCGATAACCCTTAGGACGTGTCAAAACTACTATGAGTTTGTCAAATCCCATATTTTCCATAAAATCAATAGGAAGACTATCAGACAGACCACCATCCATGTAGCGTTTGCCTTTGTACTCGACTA
>DBFVHV010000074.1:0-2515 GCA_048524165.1 Streptococcus sp. | reverse complement strand
TTGCCCTGAACTCGCGCCATGAAATCTTGTAAGTCTAGCTGATCCATCTTATTAGCTGTTCCTTTGATTTGAACACCAAAGATAGAAGCATAATCCATAAAGCGTTGCAATTTCTCCGCTTTAGGCTCTTCGTGAATACGGTAAATAAATGGCAACTTAGCCTTAGCGAAATGCTCTGCTACACATTCATTGGCAGCCAACATAAAGGACTCAATCATTCGCTCAGCCGTCCCACGTTCACGCACCACGATATCAACTGGCATCCCCTTATCATTAACCAGGATACGAGCTTCAGATGTATCAAAGTTAAGGGCACCACGACGTTCACGCATGTCTTCTAAAATCTTATGAAGTTCTGCCATAGCTGACACAGAATCCATGATTGGCTTAAACTGTTCAATCTTTTCTGGATTTCCAGCCAACATTTCATTGACATCACTATAGGTCATACGGAAGGTTGTCTTAATTACAGACTGACAAATCTTATGATTGACCACCTTGCCCTTTGGAGTAATCTCCATAATGGCTGATTGAGTCAAGCGATCAACATTAGGATTTAGTGAACAAATACCATTTGAAAGACGCTCAGGCAACATTGGCACCACTCGGTCTGTCACATAAACAGAAGTCCCACGCGCTACGGCCTCACGGTTGAGGGCAGAACCCTCTGTGACATAATAAGACACATCTGCAATGTGGACACCGAGCTCAAAGTTACCATTTGGCAATCGTTTAATATGAACCGCATCGTCCAAGTCCTTGGCATCA
Organism: Streptococcus sp.; assembly: GCA_048524165.1. Classification (GTDB taxonomy): domain Bacteria; phylum Bacillota; class Bacilli; order Lactobacillales; family Streptococcaceae; genus Streptococcus. Next base: position 1,747 of record DBFVHV010000074.1, on the reverse strand, counting down.
GCTCCATCAATGGTGAAGGTCACCTCTTGACGAAGGTCAACACGGCCAATTAGGTCTTCCTGACTAGGTGCATCCGGCACAGCCTCTGCTTCAGCCATAACATCTTCTGGAAACTCCGAAACAATATCCATTGATTCCAAAACTTCCAGGACATCAATACCAGCATCTCCTTGATGACCAATAATATCTCGAACACTTCCTACAAAATAATCGTAATGGCGGTTAGGGTATTTTTCAATATCAACCTTGATAATTTCAGTCCCATCAAGAGCAACTGGTTCTTTCTTGATATAGATTGGTTGCTGAATTTTTTGGTTCTTAGACTTGATGTAACCAGCATAGGGTTCTTTCTCGTCATTGAAGATAAATTTCCCAACAACCGTTTTGAGAGAGCGTTCGACAATTTCAACAACTCTTGCTTCTGCCGCTGTCCCACGCAAACGATCTGCTGGCTTCTTAATGACTACGGCAACGGTATCACCATCAATGGCGTGGCCAACATCATTACGACCGATAAACATGTCATCTTCACTGTCATCGACATGTAAGAAACCAAAACCATTCTTATTGGCACGAAAAACACCCTCTACAGTAACCTGATTGGGATGTTCTTTCTTAGGACGTAAAGATACAGAGCCGTCTCGATTAAAACGCAACTGCCTCTTACTTTCCATAGCTGATATGACTTTGATAAGTTGTGGGAACTTTTCACCCCCAGCATGATCAAGAGCTTGGGCAATGTCATTAACACTGGATTTCCCATGCTCTTTCAAATAATTTATAATAGATTCTTTCATGATTTCCTTTACTTTTATTGACTATAACGCAAAAAATGAGCCAACCTCAGTCAGCTCATTACTTACTTGAGAGAATGGAAAGGACGATTGCATCTACAATCCATAGAAAAACCATGATTCCTGTAAAGCGTTGCATAAAGGCTTCAAAACCACGTGGTTTACTACGTTCAAATAGTGCTTCTGACCCACCACCATCAAAGACATTGCTACTTGGATTTTTTTGTGGCTGCATGAACACCGCAATCACAATAATAGCTGACATGACCAAGAGCAGCGTTAATAATAAGTCGTACATAGTTATTCCTCCGAAAAAGTCCTTTTTATTCTACCATAGAACCCCTTAAGATTCAACATGTAAGGTTACTTTTCTATCCTTGGGACAGAATTTAGGTACCTGAATTTTCTCAGGATGATTCTGTTTATTTTTACTTGTGAGATAGTTGAGGCTCCCACATTCACTACACTTTAAATTAATTTTAACTCTCACCTATATTCTTAACTCCTAGCGATTTTCTAAAGATGATTAAGGACCAAACAAAATTTCCAAAGACGATGGCTGCTGTCACAAAGAAAACCCAACGATAGCCTAGTCCTGTTGCAACTGCTGAACCCACAAAGGGGCCTAAAACTTGTCCAATGTATGAAAAACTTTGATTAAAGCTAAAAATTCTTGAAATTCCTTCTTTTGGAGTCATCTTGGTCAATAAGGAATTGACACTGGGCATCAGAGCACCTACACCAAAGCCATAGGCAAAGCGTAAAAGGCCAAGCTGCAAGGCTGAACCTGCAAACCCACAAAGGAAATACAAGAGGAAACTATAGAATAAACCCATCAAGAGCAAACGATGATTCCCAATGTGATCACCAAGTCGGCCTAAATAAGGAGTGCTTAAAAGACTTGAAAAGCCCATAGCGGACACAATTAGCCCTGAGTAAAAAAGGATATTATC
>DBFVHV010000073.1:0-2084 GCA_048524165.1 Streptococcus sp. | reverse complement strand
ATAGGAGAAGTCACGACGCACAGTAGCAGGGTCAATTCCAATAGCTTCAGCAATTTGTTTAGAACTTGCTTTGTCGATATTTTCACGATGGAATCGTTTGAAAATTCGATAATAGAGAGAGAGACGTTTAGCTGTGGCGTTTGGAATGTTTTTCTCAAATGTCATTAATCGCATTTCCTTTCTTGAATTAGTATGATTATCTTATATTATTTTAAGAAAAGTTTGTGAAGATTGCAACAAAATAGTATATATGAGGCGATATAAAAAACCTATCACTAGGATAGGCTATTTCTATATATCTAGAAAAAGGTTTAAACTTCTTCTTGCTCAAAAACTTGACGGTCTACCAAACTCTGCATCAAGAAGTAGAATTTTTCTTGTAAGATGTGGTGGTCTTCATTTTTAAAGATATTAACGTTACGAAGACCAGATTTGTCTGTGATTGACAATTTGAAACCTGTCAAATCTTTGTTAATAGTGATTTTTAGTGGGAAACCTTCGCCTGAGTTAGGCACTTTTTCGAGTAAACGGTGCAACTCGTAGTTTCCGATTTTATTTTGTACAAAAGTTGTATCACGAAGGGTGAATTTTTTGACATTAGGGCTGATGGTGTAACGGTATTTACAGTCAGCCAAATGGATGCTTTTTTCAAATGCCATGTTAGTCTCCTATGATTTGATTAAGTTTTTCTGCTAGGGCTTGAAGTTCTTCGGCAGTGTTTTCCTCTGATAAACTAACTCGGATAGCTGTTTTAAGCTTGTCAGAATCCTTGCCATAGAGGGCTTGGATGACGTGGCTTGGGTCAACAGTTCCAGCGGTACAAGCAGATCCAGTTGAGACAGCAAATCCAGCCAGGTCTAATAGAGTTAAGAGAGGTCCATTTTCCTTACCAGGAAAACTAATGTTGATAAAGTGGGGTAGACTAGCCCCTACACTGTTAATCTCATAGGGAACAGTGAGGGAATTGAGAAACACCTGACGAATCCTTTCAACATGCTTGTAATTGTCTTGGTAGTTCTTGCTAGCTTGTTTGTAGGCTGCGGTCATGCCTGCAATACCGACAAGATTTTCAGTGCTGGCACGACGTTTTTCCTCTTGTTCACCACCATGGAGTAGGTTGTCAAAGTGCAAATCATTATGATAGAGCAGGCCGACACCTTTAGGACCGTGGAATTTATGAGCACTAATTGAGAGAAAATCGGCGCCGAGTTCTTCTGGGTGAATTGGAAGTTTTCCTGCAACCTGAACAGCATCCACGTGGAAAGCAGCCTGGTGATTGGCAAGCAAGTCACCAATTTCCTTAATAGGAAGTAACTGGCCAGTTTCATTATTGGCATACATGACAGAAACCAGAATAGTATCGTCACGTAAGGCATCAGCAATCTGCTGGGCTGTAATGACCTGATTGACTGGTTGGATATAAGTAACCTCAAAACCAAAACGCTCTTCCAGGTAGGCCATGGTGTGAAGGACAGAGTGATGCTCAATAGCAGTCGTAATCAAATGTTTACCTTTGGCTTGATTGGCAAGAGCATAACCTTTGATAGCTGTATTGTTACCCTCGGTCCCACCTGAGGTGAAAATGAGTTTTCGAGCAGGAACTTCAAATTGCTTGGCCATTTCTTCACGGGCCTCACGGAGTTCCTTAGAAGCCTGACGACCATAAGTATGTAGGCTGGATGGATTTCCAAAGGTTTCAGTCATGACATGTGTCATTGCTGAGATAGCAGCAGAATTCAAAGGAGTAGTTGCTGCATTGTCCACAAAAACCATAAATTAGTCCTCGTTGGCGGTATATGCAAAGAGTGGGCTAAGTGGTTGACGTTCAAAGATACGAGTAATAGCGTTAGCCATAAGCTCACTTGCTGAAAGGTATTTAACACTTGTAGGAACTTTTTCTTTAGTTGCAACTGAATCTGTAACCAAGATTTCTTTGATTGGAGAAGCGTTGAGGACCTCAGCAGCACCACCAGCAAAGAGCCCATGACTAGCTACTGCGTAGATGTCATTAACCCCACCACGTTCAAGGATTTTAGCCGCTTCGGCAAAAGTTTTACCCGTATTAAGGATATCATCAACCAAGA
>DBFVHV010000072.1:0-6036 GCA_048524165.1 Streptococcus sp. | reverse complement strand
TCACCTTTGAGGGTAAAATCAAGGATAAGGATAACGAGCCAGTCATTGTTATTGGATTTGAGAATAACAAAGATGGCTATAACAATATCAAGAAACAAACCAAGATGATGAATCAGGCATTTGAAGCCTTGCAGAATAAATACAATTTCAATAATTTTAAAGGGTTGGGGCATTCAAATGGTGGCTTGATTTATACGGCTTTTATTGAAAATTATCTTAGCGACTACGATGTCAAGATAAATTCTTTGATGACTATCGGAACGCCCTATAATTTCACTGAAACCAATATAAAAAATAAATCGGTCATGCTAGCAGACTTTATAGCTGCTAAGGAGAATATTCCGGCTACCCTACATGTCTATTCGGTAGCGGGAACTATCACCTATGATTCGGACGAATTGGTTCCCGATGCTAGTGTGTCCGCTGGGAAATATATCTATCAAAATCAGGCAAAAAGTTATACTGAAATCACTGTTACAGGTGAAGATGCCCAACACTCGGATTTACCAACCAATGATGAAGTAGTGGAACTAATCAAACAACATATCGAAGGACAAGGTGTTCGTAAGAAGCAAAAGACCAATCTAGAACCTCAATAGGCTAGAATACTATGTATTATTGGTCTAGTTAGTTATTATCAAATACAAAAGAATAGAGTATACGATGGCTCTATTTTTTTGTGTAAGACTAACACTTCAAGCTGTTGTAACTCCTTGTTTTACAACGTTGGTTTTGTTATAATTGATTTAAAAGAAAAAGATGAATGAGAGGTTCTGATATGCAAATACCAAGTCGCTTTACCATTGCTGTTCATATTTTGACCCTTATAGCACAAAATAAGGGAAATGAAACTAAGCTAACCAGCGATTTAATGGCAGGTAGTGTGGGGGTTAATCCAGTTATTATCCGCAAAACCTTGTCGCAACTGAAGAAAGCAGACTTGATTTCTGTTCAAAGGGGAAGTGGAGGAGCCACATTAGTCAAGGCACCAGAGGAGATTAACCTTTTACAGGTTTTTCGTGCGGTGGATAGCATCGGTCCAAGTGGCCAACTCTTTAGTTTTCATGACAATCCTAATCCAGCGTGTCCAGTAGGACGTAATATCCATGGGATTTTGGATCAGAGCCTAGAAGACGTTCAAATGGCAATGGAAAAAGAACTCGAAAAGAAAACTTTAGCTGGTATTTTAAAGGATGCTAAGGCCAACTGGAAAGAAGCTGGAGCTTGATTTTTAGATATTAAACGATAAAAAATCGAAAGTTATTCGGTTTTTTTAAATTCCAAGTTGTAATAATTGACATTACAATAAAACTAAGTATAATAATGTCATATAAATGATTACAACACAGGAGAAAATCATATGACATACGACTACAAGAGTAAGATTTACCTCGCGGAGACGGTACTCAATGTGAAGGACTTGGCACGTCAGACAGCCTTTTATACACAGGTTATAGGACTTGAAATCCTATCTCAAACTGCAACAGAAGTTGTTTTGGGTGCTGGAAACAAGCCGCTAGTTCACTTGATTGAAACCAATCGTGAGGAAGCGGTCAAGTCCAGTTATGGTCTCTACCATATGGCAATATTGTTGCCATCTCGCGAGGATTTGGCAGATGTTTTCAAACATATCGCTGAGCTAGACTATCCATTTGTCGGTGCAGCTGACCACGGTTATAGTGAAGCCCTTTATTTGGAAGACCTTGAAGGCAATGGTATTGAGCTCTATAGAGACAAGCCTGTTGCTGAATGGGATATTCGTGAGGATGGTCGCATCGTTGGTGTAACAGAAGAACTATCAGCTCAAGAAATTTACGAGATGGGACGCAAGGTTGAACCATTTGTGATAGCAAAGGATACTCGCATGGGGCATATTCACTTATCGGTCAAAGATAGTCAGCTAGCAAGGACTTTCTATCAGGATGTTTTGGAGCTGGCAGATAAGTTTACCATTTCAAGTGCTAGTTGGGTTGCTTCAGGTGATTACCATCACCACTTGGCTGTCAATGAATGGGGTGGCAAAAACTTATCCAAACGTGAAAAAGGGATGATTGGTCTTGCCTACTACGTCCTTGAAGTAGAAGACAAAGAAGATTTGATTACCATAGCAGAACGTGCTAAGAATCGTGGAGCAGAGGTCAAATGGTCATCTTCTAATGAGTTAACAGTAGAGGATAAGGACGGTATTTTGACACGCGTAAGGAAAAATATCAATAATTAGTGATTTTTCAAGTCGTAACTTTTGACATTACATTTGAAAGGTCTATAATGGTTATTGTAATCAAAGTTATTACAAAATAAATTAACAATTTTAACAATTAACATTTATTATAAAGAAAGAGGGAATACCTATGACCTACTTTACAGACTTACAAACAAAACGCCGTTCAATCTATGCTTTGGGAAAAGACCTTGAGCTCTCTAATCAAGAATTGATTGAAACCATTCAAGGAGCTGTCCTTAACACACCAACAGCCTTCAACTCACAAACATCACGTGTGGTGATCTTGCTAGATGAAGACTCAGATGCTTTCTGGAATGAAATCGCTTATTCAGAGCTTGAAAAAGTAACGCCAGCAGAAGCTTTTGAGGGAACAAAAGAACGTTTGGCAGGTTTTGCTCAAGCTAAGGGAACAATTCTTTTCTACGAAGACCAAGATGTAGTGAAAGGCCTTCAAGAGCAATTCCCACTTTACGCTGAAAACTTCCCAATTTGGTCAGAGCAAGGTCATGGAATCGCCCTTTATGCGACATGGTTGGCTTTGGCTGAGAAGAATATCGGCATGAACGTACAACACTACAATCCACTTGTGGATGCCCAATTGGCTGAAAAATACGACATTCCAGCTAACTGGAAACTCCGTGCTCAAGCGCCATTTGGTCAAATCGTTGCACCAGCAGGAGACAAAGACATCCAAACAGAAGGTCGTTTCAAAGTTTTTGGCGATAAATAATCACTTTAACTCAGGCAGTCAGTTTGGCAGTAGGCTACATACTGACTGAACAAAATCATAATGATAAGACAAATGACTAGCAGGATTGAGGAATCTTGCTAGTTTTTTCTATCTTAAGATCAGTTAGTAGTTAAATTATAAATGAAAGCTAGAACTTGAGATTTGAAACCCTTTTCACTACAATAGAGATACAGAAAAGGAGGCAGAGATGCAGTATATTGAGTTTGCTGAAAATGAGCGTTTATCAACCATTGTTCTTGGGATGATGCGGATTAGTCAGATGAGTGAAGATGAGGTGGAGGCCTTGGTGGAGGCAGCCTTATCGATTGGCATCAACACCTTTGATCTGGCGGACATCTATGGCGATGGCCAGTGTGAGGTCCTGCTGGGTAAGGTTCTCAAGCGCCGTCCGGATCTTCGGGATCAGATGTGGATCCAGTCTAAGTGTGGGATTCGTAAAGACGGTTTTACCTATTTTGATTTTTCTAAGGACTATATTTTGGACTCTGTCGATGGCATCCTCGAGCGTCTGCAGATCGAGCGTTTAGATAGTCTCCTTCTTCACCGACCGGATGCCCTCATGGAGCCTGAAGAAGTGGCGGAAGCTTTTGATCACTTGGAGCTAACGGGCAAGGTCCGTCATTTTGGGGTGTCCAATCAAAATCCTATGATGGTAGAATTGCTCAAAACGGCTGTCAAACAGCCTCTCAAGGTTAACCAGTTGCAGTTGAGTGCCGCCTTTACACCGAGCTTTGAAGCTGGTTTTCATGTCAATATGGAAGGGCCAAAAGCAGCCGTGCGAGATGGTAGTGTTTTTGAGTATTGTCGTTTAACTGATACGGTGATTCAAGCTTGGTCTGTCCTCCAGCATGGCTTTTTCAAGGGGAATTTTGTCGGCAAGGAAGAGTTTGCGGCCCTCAATCATGTCCTCAATGATTTAGCGAAGAAATATCAGGTCACTCCGACAGCTATCGCCCTTGCTTGGGTCCTCCGCTATCCGGGTAAGATGCAGGCTGTCATCGGAACGACCAAACCCCAGCATGTCCTTGAAGCAGGGAAAGCAGCAGAGGTGAATTTGACCCGCAAGGAATGGTATCAAATCTACCTTGCTGCAGGTAATGATTTGCCTTAGAATCTTATTAGTAGACCAGCCCTCACTTGTATTAGTGGGCTGGTTTTTTGTCTTTTACTTTATCGATTTTTCTTGACAAGTCTTACTTTGTTATGGTATTCTTTTGTGCAACAAGTGTTGCGTAACAACTGTTGCGCGAAAGGAGTCTTATGCCACCCAAGGTTAAATTTAGTAAAGAGACTATGATTGGGACAGCTTTGCAATTGGTGAGAGATGAGGGCATGGCTAGTTTGACGGCTAGAGCATTAGCGGAGCAACTGGGAGCCACACCGAGGGTCATTTTTGGACAATTTGCTAATATGGCTGAGTTACAAGCAGAGGTTATTGTTGCTGCGGAAATGGTAGTGGCGGGGTATATACGAAAGGCTTTAGAAGATGAGAAGCCTTTTCGATCTGTCGGGGTTGCTTATATCCTGTTCGCCTCAAAAGAGCCCCAACTCTTTCAGTTGCTTTTCCAAAATCCTAGCAAAGATCCGATTCGTCGCTTTCAAGATTTTCTTCCCATGAAGGATCATAGTTACCAATTGGTTCTGGATTCGATTGTTGCAGACTATCCGTTGACGTTAGAGGAAGCTAGTCGCTTGTACCAGCATCTATTTATCTACTCACACGGGATGGCCTCTATGGTTGCTTCTGGTATTTATCAGTTCAGCATGGAAGAAGTGATTGGATTATTGACAGAAGTTTGTCAATCTCTCATCAAAGAAATGGTAGGAAAGAAATGATTCAACTAGAAAATGTTCACAAAAGCTATGGCCAAACCAAGGTCTTAAAAGGGATTGATCTGCAGATTCAAGACCAGGATGATGTGGTGATCCTAGGCCCTTCTGGATCAGGGAAGTCAACTCTCTTAAACGTATTATCCGGATTAGAAAAGGTAGATGAGGGGCATATTCTCATTCAAGGACAGGATTTATCGCAACTCACGGATGCTCAATTGACAGCCTTTAGACGTGAGAAGATAGCCTTTATTTTTCAGCAGTATTACTTATTGCCTAATCTGACGGTCAGACAGAATGTTAAGATGGGAGCTGACCTGGCAAATAATCATGATTTTTTGCAGATCATCGAGGATTTAAGACTTGGCGATAAGCTGGACAAGTATCCAAGTGAATTGTCTGGTGGGGAACAGCAGAGAGTGTCCATTGCTCGCGCCTTGGCCAAAAAGCCAGAGATTCTTTTCTTAGATGAGCCGACGGGAGCTCTTGATGAAGAAACAGGGCGTAAGATTCTCGATTATATCTGGAAGTTGAAGGAAAAGCTAGGCTTTACCCTGATTATGGTGACGCACAACCAAAATATTGCGGATATGGCCAGAACCATCATTCGCGTTAATAGTGGCAAGATTACCGAAGTGGTGACCAATGGTCAGCCTCAGACTGCCTATGAGATTGGATGGTAAGCCATGTTTTCAATAAAAGATATTCGAAAATTAGTTGTCGTCAGTATTATTGGGGCATGTGCCGTCTTTGTGGCTAATCTCTTCTTGAATTTTTACCTGGATATTGAGCAGTTAGAGATTTCTAAAACCAATCCTATGATTACGACCTACTATGATGCCCAGGTTTCGCTATCTTGGATGGTGGCCATGGTCAGTGGGGTGGTCTTGTCCTTAACGTCAATCCTTCTCATGTGTTTTTATATTAAACAATTTGTCGATGACCACAAGGAACAATTAGGAATTTTAAAGGCTTTGGGTTATAGCAATGACCAGTTGGCTAAACGATTTTGGGCCTTTGGACTCAGTTTTGGAGTTGGAGCGCTTCTTGGCTATTTCGCTTCCTTTCTCATGATGGGACATTTTTATGACTTCCGCAATGAGAAGGGAAATCTGCCAGAAATTACCATTCATTTTCATTGGCAGCTCTTCCTTGCTTTGGTGATGCTGCCAACGACCTTCTTTATGGTTCTTGCGATTGGCTATGCTAGAAGACAACTACAAACGCCGGC
>DBFVHV010000071.1:0-4773 GCA_048524165.1 Streptococcus sp. | reverse complement strand
GCTTCATCATGGTGACGTACCAGAGATGCGTACAGGGGAAGGGAAAACCTTGACTGCGACAATGCCTGTCTACTTGAATGCTCTTTCAGGTGAAGGGGTACACGTTATCACCGTTAACGAATACCTTTCAGAGCGTGATGCGACTGAAATGGGTGAGCTTTATAGTTGGCTCGGTTTGTCAGTAGGGATTAACCTTTCAGCCAAATCACCAGCTGAAAAACGTGAAGCTTATAACTGTGACATCACTTACTCAACCAACTCAGAGGTAGGTTTCGACTATCTTCGTGATAACATGGTTGTTCGTAAGGAAAACATGGTACAACGTCCATTGAACTATGCCTTGGTCGATGAGGTTGACTCGGTTCTTATTGATGAAGCCCGTACACCATTGATCGTATCAGGCCCTGTAAGTTCAGAAACTAATCAGTTGTATCACCGTGCGGATGCTTTTGTTAAGACATTAACAGAAGATGATTATGCGATTGATATTCCAACAAAAACAATTGGTTTGAATGACTCAGGTATTGACAAGGCTGAAGAGTTCTTCAACTTGGAAAACTTGTACGATATTGACAATGTTGCTTTGACTCACTATATTGACAATGCCCTTCGTGCCAACTACATTATGTTGCATGATATTGACTATGTGGTAAGTCCTGAGCAAGAAATCCTTATCGTTGACCAATTTACTGGTCGTACCATGGAAGGTCGTCGTTTCTCAGATGGACTCCACCAAGCCATCGAGGCTAAAGAAGGTGTACCAGTCCAAGAGGAAACCAAAACTTCTGCCTCAATCACTTACCAAAATATGTTCCGTATGTACAAGAAATTGTCAGGTATGACTGGTACTGGTAAGACTGAAGAAGATGAATTCCGTGAAATCTATAACATGCGAATCATCCCAATTCCTACAAACCGTCCAATTCAACGTATTGACCATGACGACCTTCTTTACCCAACCTTGGATGCTAAATTCCGTGCTGTGGTACAAGATGTTAAGCGTCGTTATGAGAAGGGGCAACCAGTCCTTGTTGGTACGGTTGCCGTTGAAACATCTGACTTAATTTCTAGGATGTTGGTTGACGCAGGTATTCCTCACGAAGTGCTTAATGCCAAGAACCACGAAAAAGAAGCGCATATTATCATGAATGCAGGTCAACGCGGTGCTGTTACGATTGCGACCAACATGGCCGGTCGTGGTACTGACATCAAACTAGGTGAAGGTGTTCTTGAGCTTGGTGGACTTTGTGTCATTGGTACAGAGCGTCATGAAAGTCGTCGTATCGATAACCAGTTGCGTGGTCGTGCGGGACGTCAAGGGGATCCAGGGGAATCTCAATTCTACCTGTCTCTTGAAGACGAATTGATGCGTCGTTTCGGTTCTGACCGTATCAAGCATGTCTTGGAACGTTTGAACGCTGATGACGAAGATATTGTTATCAAATCACGTATGTTGACCCGTCAAGTGGAATCAGCTCAAAAACGTGTCGAAGGGAATAACTACGATACTCGTAAACAAGTCCTTCAGTACGATGACGTTATGCGTGAACAACGTGAAATCATCTACGCTGAGCGTTATGATGTTATCACAGCAGAACGTGACCTTGAACCTGAAATCAAGGCTATGATTAAACGTACTATTAACCGTACGGTTGATGGGCACAGTCGCAACGATCAAGAAGAAGCTCTTAAAGGTATCTTGAACTTTGCACGTCAGGCCTTGGTTCCTGAGAATGCCATCTCACTTGAAGATCTAAAAGAAGTGGGAGAGGTGACTAAACGTAGTGTTAATTATGATGCTATCAAGGTTTATCTGACTGAGTTAGCAGACGACGTTTATGATCGTCAAATTAAGAAGTTGCGTTCAGAGGAAGCTATCCGCGAATTCCAAAAAGTCTTGATTTTGATGGTTGTTGATAATAAGTGGACAGACCACATTGATGCCCTTGATCAATTACGTAACGCCGTTGGTTTGCGTGGTTATGCGCAAAACAACCCAATCGTTGAGTATCAATCTGAAGGTTTCAAGATGTTCCAAGATATGATTGGTGCTATTGAGTATGATGTGACTCGTACGATGATGAAAGCACAAATCCACGAACAATCTCGTGAACATGTTAATGAACGCGTTTCAACAACAGCAACAGGCAATATTCAAGCACATCAAGCAGATGCTAACGGTCAAGAGATTGACTTTAGCAAGGTTGGTCGTAATGACTTCTGTCCATGTGGCTCTGGTAAGAAATTCAAAAATTGTCACGGTCGTAAGCAGTTTTAGACAAAAAGAAATAGGTAATTATTATGGTTTTTAAAGCAGTAAGTGAGAAAATTGATTTTGATGCAGTCAAAGAATCAACTACATTGACAGGAGAAGCTCTTGCCAAGAAGCAAGCTCGTGATAAAGAGCTTGAGGCAATCATCAAGGGTGAAGACAACCGTACGCTTTTGGTGATTGGCCCATGTTCATCTGATAATGAGGATGCAGTTCTTGATTATGCACACCGTTTGGCTAAACTTCAAGAAGAAGTGAAAGATAAAGTCTTTATGGTTATGCGTGTTTATACTGCTAAACCTCGTACAAATGGTGATGGGTATAAAGGGCTTGTGCACCAACCTAATGCTGAAGGAGAACCAAACCTAATCAACGGTATCAAAGCTGTACGTAATCTTCACTACCGTGTTATTACAGAAACTGGTATCACAACTGCTGACGAAATGCTTTACCCGGAAAACCTTCCTTTGGTAGATGACCTTGTGTCATACATTGCCATTGGTGCTCGTTCTGTAGAAGACCAACAACACCGTTTTGTGGCGTCAGGTATTGACGTACCAACTGGTATGAAAAATCCAACATCAGGTAACCTTAACGTTATGTTTAATGGTATCTATGCTGCGCAATCTAAACAAAATTTCCTCTATAATGGTGAGGAAGTTAAGACATCCGGAAATCCGTTGGCACACGTTATCCTTCGTGGATCAACAAATGAATATGGGAAGAATATTCCTAATTTCTACTATGATGATGTCCTTGATACTATTGACACCTATGAAAAGATGGGACTTCAAAATCCATTTATCGTAATTGATACGAATCACGATAATTCTGGTAAACGTTACTTGGAGCAAGTACGTATTGTACGTCAGACCTTGATTAACCGTGATTGGAATGAAAAAATCAATAAGGTTGCTCGTGGCTTTATGATTGAGTCTTATCTTGAAGATGGTCGTCAGGATAAACCAGAAGTTTATGGAAAATCAATTACTGATCCATGTCTTGGTTGGGATAATACTGAGCAATTGATTCGTGAAATTCACGCAACACTTTCAAAATAATAATTTGAAACACAGTCTGAATGTAAAGAGTCGAGCCGTTTTGGGATGTCCCAAACGGCTCGACTATTTACCCAAAATAGGAAGTAGAGAATAGGGAAATGGGAATTCATAAAATTAGTGCACTAATTAAGACAGCAGAAGTAAGAAAAGCACATGCTCTTACAGGAGATGCCTTGGCGAAAAAACAAGCTAATGATAGTACGTTAGCTAAGATAATTAAAGGTGAAGATGATCGTCTTCTCTTAGTTATTGGACCATGTTCGTCAGATAATGAAGAAGCTGTACTTGACTATGCTCATCGCTTGTCTAAGTTGCAAGAGGAAGTCAAGAATAAGATTTTCATTGTTATGCGTGTTTATACGGCTAAACCACGCACAAATGGTGATGGTTACAAAGGACTTATTCACCAACCTGATGCTGAAGGAGCTACTGATCTTATAACAGGTATTAAGGCAGTGCGTCGTCTACAGTCTCGCATTATTAGAGAAACCGGACTTCCACTTGCTGATGAGATGTTATATCCGACAAATTTGGTCTATTTTGAAGATTTATTAAGTTATCATGCTATTGGTGCTCGATCAGTTGAGGATCAAGAACATCGTTTTGTGGCTTCAGGGCTTGATGTTCCGACGGGTTTGAAAAACCCAACTTCGGGCAATCTTAATGTCATGTTTAATGGTATCTATGCTGCTCACAATAAGCAAGAGTTTATCTACAATAGCCATGAAGTGCAAACAGACGGTAATCCTTTAGCACATGCTATTTTACGTGGTTCTAGTAATGAATATGGCCAAAACGAGGTCAACTACCACTACGAGGACTTAGTTAAGGCTTTGGATAAATATAGTGAGTTTGGTTTAGAAAACCCATTTATTCTTGTTGATACAAACCATGATAACTCTGGTAAAAACTTCATGGAGCAAATCCGTATTGTGCGTGAAGTTCTTCTTAACCGTGAGTGGGATAAGCGTATTGCAGATACTGTGCGTGGCTTTATGATTGAATCTTATCTTGAAGATGGTCGTCAAGATACACCTGAAGTTTACGGAAAATCAATCACAGATCCATGTCTCGGTTGGGAAAAAACGGATAGCCTTATTCGTGAAATCCATGCTACTCTTTCAAAATAGTTTATGATTTTTGGACATGGTATAGACTTGCAGGAAATTTCAGCAGTTAAAAGGGCCTATGATCGAAACCCACGTTTTGCAAAGAAAGTACTGACACTAAAAGAATGGGAGCGTTTTGAGTCCCTTTCTGGAGAGCGTAAGATGTCGTTTCTGGCAGGGCGTTGGGCTGGTAAGGAAGCTTTTTCAAAGGCCTGGGGTACTGGAATCGGAGCAGTCGGTTTTAAGGATATTGAAATTCTAAACAATGACAAGGGAGCTCCTGTGGTTACTAAGTCGCCTTTTGAAGGAAATGTCTTTATCTCCATTTCCC
>DBFVHV010000070.1:0-1975 GCA_048524165.1 Streptococcus sp. | reverse complement strand
TCCTCATATTAAGGACAAATCTCTAGCCGAATTTGCTTTAAACAAGGCTCTTGCTTATCATGATTATGACTGGACTGCCCACTATGCTCTCAAGGGCTATGAAGAGATGGAACTCTCCACTCAGATGTTGCTCTTTGATGCCATCCAAAAGGGGATTCACTTTGAAATATTGGATGAGCAGGATCAATTCCTCAAACTCTGGCACCAAGACCATGTTGAATATGTCAAGAACGGTAACATGACCTCAAAAGACAACTACGTGGTCCCCCTTGCTATGGCTAATAAGACCGTAACCAAGAAAATCTTAGCCGATGCTGGCTTCCCAGTTCCTGCTGGAGACGAATTTACCAGTCTTGAGCAAGGGCTTACCTACTACCCTCTTATCAAGGACAAGCAAATTGTTGTCAAACCCAAGTCAACCAACTTTGGTCTGGGAATTTCCATTTTCCAAGAACCTGCCAGTCTTGACAACTATAAAAAAGCCCTTGAAATTGCCTTCGCAGAAGATACTGCTGTCCTTGTTGAAGAATTTATCTCAGGAACCGAATACCGTTTCTTCATCTTGGATGGACGTTGTGAGGCTGTCCTCCTTCGTGTCGCTGCCAATGTTGTCGGTGATGGCAAACACACCATTCGTGAATTAGTCGCTCAGAAAAACGCCAACCCATTGCGAGGCCGTGATCACCGATCACCTCTGGAAATCATTGAGCTAGGAGACATCGAACAACTGATGTTGACTCAGCAAGGTTATACACCTGATGATATTCTCCCAGAAGGGACAAAGGTCAATCTGCGTCGTAACTCCAACATCTCTACAGGTGGCGACTCTATTGATGTCACTGAGACATTGGATTACTCTTACCAAGAATTGGCCGCAGCCATGGCAACTAGCATGGGCGCCTGGGCTTGTGGGGTTGACCTCATTATTCCAGATGAAACCCAAATTGCCAGCAAGGAAAATCCTCATTGCACTTGTATCGAACTCAACTTTAACCCTTCGATGTATATGCACACCTACTGTGCCGAAGGTCCTGGACAAGCTATCACTCCAAAAATCCTAGATAAGCTGTTTCCAGAATTAGTGGCTAGTCAAAATTAATATTAGAAACCTAAAAGCACCTTTATCATCATATGATAAAGGTGCTTTTACTCTATTAGCCATACTCTCCTGTTTCTTCCTCAGGATGAGCTTCCATGTACTGGATATGCTCTATATAGGCATCTTGAGCCTGATTGAAGGCTTCCTGATCTCTATACGGATAATCTATATAAAATAGGTCCCGCCAACCATTAAACGTTTGGCTATTGTAAAAACCTTGAATCTTGGTAGGAAGGAAATCCTTGTTGTAGCTGATGCGCAACTTAAGCAAGTCCTTGGCCTGAAACTGAGTGATGATACTGTTGGAGGACTCCTGCCCTTCCAGACTAGACCAAACCTTCTCAAGAGTAATGTCCTGACTATAATGGTTAGACTTAATGCGATCTTTATCCACAGGTAGCTTTTGAGTGGCCGCTAAAAGGTAGGACAACTCTCCTTGAAAATAAGCTTCAATAGTCAAGTCACCAAGACTAGACCCATACAAGATACCATCCTTAATGGCAATATTTGACCCAAAAAGTCTCTGGCCAGCCACATCAAATGACATCCCTTCATCCTGCCCATAAAGCTTGATGGCATAGGCATCCCTTACACGATAGAAATTTTTAGTGATGAGGACACTATCCAGGGTCTCAGTCTTTTTTGTCTCCACCTTGGGGCTTGTAGGTTTCTTGGTAAAAGCTGTCAAACCCATTGAGCACAAGATTAGAACGAATATAATCAAGGTAAGCATTGTAGACCTGAAGCCGGTCTTCTGCCTTAACTTGTCTCCATGTTTCAAGATCTTTCAAGCCTCCTTTTTTAACAATATCGGCATAGCGCCCACCATTTAAGACATTCTTGGCATTCTTCCACTTTCTAACCATTTTACGTCTA
>DBFVHV010000069.1:0-4167 GCA_048524165.1 Streptococcus sp. | reverse complement strand
CAAAATGACTTTAGCTTCAACGGTAAAGAAGATCCTACAACTAATACAACAACTTGGACAGAAACGACTCACACTTATGGAACAGTCAAGACTCCAGTTGTCATCGGTTACTATGCAGATAAAGCCGTAGCAGGTGGCAAGACAGTAACTCCAGATGCACCAAATGTTACAGATACAGTTACTTACAAGGCCTTTGGTAAATTCATCGCTGTGGATGAAGATGGTAATCCAATTCCAGGTGTATCGACAACTGCCTACACTAACGATCCAAATGATGCGACTAAGATGATTGCTATCGACAAGACTCTTCCAAGCATTCCTGGCTACACTGTTAAGGTTCTCCCTGCATCACCATCAAATCCAGGTGAGGACACACGTGTCGTTTACGTAGCAATTGTTAACGATGTGACTAAGGCGACTAAACAAACGGTTACCTTCCAAGGTGCAGGCGACAAGACGCCAGCTACAGATGTGAAATCTGACTATACCTTTGCTGGTAAGGACAACCAAGCTACTGGTAAGGTGACATGGAACGAAACTAGCCACACTTACGGTACAGTTAAGGTTCCTGTTGTTAATGGTTACTTTGCGGATAAAGCCGTAGCAGGTGGTAAGACAGTAACTCCAGATGCACCAGAAGCAACAGATACAGTAACTTACAAAGCCTTTGGTAAGTTTGTCATTGTCGATGAAAATGGTAAGCCAATTGCGGGTGTCTCTGATACTGCCTACATCAATGACCCTAACGACCCAACTAAGATGATTGCAGTTGATAAGAATTTGCCAACTGTCCCAGGTTACACTGCTAAGGTAGTACCTGCCACACCAGGTGACTTGTCTAGCGATACTAAGGTTATTTACGTTAAAGATGACCAAAAAGCAAGTGTTACTTACCGTGATGAAACAAGTGGTTCAACTCTTGAAACAGTTGCTTTGGCTGGTAAGTCTGGTGAAGCGGTTAATTACTCAACGGCTGATCGTATCAAACACTACCAAGACCTTGGTTATGTCCTTGTGACAGATGGTTACCCAGCTGGTGCAACATTCGACTTGGATAGCACAGTAGACCAAGCTTGGACAGTAAGCTTCAAACGTGTCGCACTTGACTTTAATCCGGACAATGCTCACGAACCAGGAACTCCAATCTATCCTAACCAACCAAACGGTCCAAAATGGCCAGCTAAGGATGCTTATATCAAGGATGTAACCTACACTGTTCATTACGCAAGTAAAGATAGCAATGCTAAATTGCCAGCAGACAGTGTTCAAAAGGCACAATGGAAACGTTCATTGACGCTTGATTCTGTAACAGGTGATATTCTTACAGCAGGTGAATGGAAAGCCGATAAGACTAAGTTTGATCTCGTCATCACACCAGTAGTTAACGGTTACTTCGCCGATAAAGGCCGTGTGGCTGCTCAAGATGTCACTATGGACAGCAAGGTTGAGACTGTAACCTACACTAAATTTGGTAAGATTATCGCTGTTGACGAAAAAGGTAATCCAATCCCAGGTGTTGAAGCAGTTTCTTACACAAATGACCCTAATGACCCAACTAAGGCTACTATGACGCTTGTTCCTGAAATTAAAGGTTACAAGGCTGATAAGACTGGTGTGACACCAAGCAATCCTGGTGAAGATACTAAGGTTGTTTACAAGGTGATCAATGCAGAACCTGCTAAACCAGCAGTTAACAAAGAAGTTGGTACAATCGTTGTTATCTATCGTGATGAATATGGTAACCAAATCAAGATGCCACTTGTGATCACAAACTCTGTTGGTTCTGATGTTGACGTTCACGGTGACCGTTACATCTACCGTAATGGTGTGAAATACGAATTGATTCGTCAAGAAGGTAAATCAACAGACAAGATGACAGAAGGTCAAACAGTCGTGACTTACATTTACCGTAAGGTTGAAGATGGCTCAACACCTTCAAATGGCAATGGTGGTCAATCTGGAAGCTCAACTTCTAAAGCTGTGAAAGCAACTTCAAATGGATCTAAGGGTTCTGGATCTAAAGGTTCTGGATCTGGATCAGCAGCTGATGGTGCTTCAGATGGTAAAGGTTCAGATAAGAAGAAATCTGGAAATAAAGATGGTAAGAAGGCAGATGGTTCTGATAAAGCTAAAGAAGGTGATGAACAATTGCCAGTGACAGGTGAGTCAGATAACAACCTTGCAGCAATGGGTGTTGTTGTCATGGGACTCATGGCTGGACTTGCGGCTATGAATCGTCGTAAAAACCAAGACTAAGATTTCCAAATCCTATCTCTCTTAAATTCCAAAAATAATAATCTCTCTCGAGTACGAATAGCTCGGGAGAGATTTTTTTGATCTTTACAGATAAAAAGTGGAAAAACAATCAAAGCCTATGAATCTTTTAAGCAGTATTCAGTTTGATAAGGTACAATAGAGTAAGACAAAACGAATGAGGAGACTGTCATGAAGTTTTTACATACGTCAGATTGGCATGTGGGGCGAACCCTCAATGGCTGGTCTTTGTTGGAGGAGCAGGAGTGGGCCTTTCAACAGATTGTGGATTTGGCTATTAGCGAAAAAGTGGATGGGGTTATCATTGCGGGAGACCTCTATGACCGTGCGGTGCCCCCTGTGGATGCGATTAAGCTATTTAATAAGACCTTGGCCCGCTTGGTGTTGGAGGAGCAGATTCCTGTCTATGCTATCAGTGGCAACCACGATGGTGCTGAACGTTTGCATTTTGGACGAGACTTTTTTCAACATCAGGGTCTTCATTTAAGCACACGTTTGGAGGAGGCTTTTGAGCCTATTGAGTTGGAGGCTTGCCAGATTTTCCTGCTTCCCTTTATTGACCCCATTGATGCCCGTATTTACTATAAAGACGATGAGAATAAGGAAATTCAGGGAATTGGTGATGCCTTGGCCTACATTCTCGAGGATATGGAAAAAGCTTTTGATCCCGACAAGGCCCATGTCTTGGTGGCGCATTTTGCGGTTTCTAAGAAGGATGATAGAGATGGTCAAAGTCTAAGAGAATTGATGTTGTCTGAAACTAGCAATACGGTAGGTGGTCTTACCAATGTGACCAGTGACCTTTTCAAGGCTTTCGATTATGTGGCCTTAGGGCATATCCATACGCGTTTTGCCAGTCCGACCAAGCGCGTGCAATATTCAGGAAGTCCAGTCGACTTTAATGTTAAGGAAGCCAAGCGTAAGGAAGAAAAGGGTGTCTATATTCTTGAATTGGATGCGTCTGGTGATTTGTCACAGACCTTCCATCCTCTAGAGGTCAGACGGCCGATTGTGGTCTTACAGGCGCCTTTTGAAACCTTGATGTCACCTGAATTTTATAAGGAGCAGCCTTGTCAAAAAGCCTGGTTTGCCTTTGATATTCAACTGTCCAGTCGTAAGGAATTAGAGGGGATCAATGTGCGTGCCCGTCTGGAAGAAATTTATGGGACAGACATTGTAGAGATTACTTTCAGTCGTCTAGGTGATGCAAGGGAAGAAACCTTGACTGTTGATCAGCACTTAAAAGATTTGGAAATGCAGTCACCTCAGGAAATCGTATTTGATTTTTACCAGACAGTGACTGGGGGCGATGTCTTGTCTGAGAGACAGACTGCCCTTGTAGAAAGTATTTTTGAGGAGATTGAGAGGAGTCGACAATGAGACCAGTCCAGTTAGAATTGACCAATTTTGGCCCTTATCGTAAGGAAGTCATCAATTTCACTCAGTTTGACCATGCTCCCCTCTTTTTGATTGGTGGGGACACGGGGGCTGGTAAGAGTACCCTCTTTGACGCCATGACGGTGGCCTTGTTTGCCACGACCAGTGGTGATCGCAATGTCGAGGAGATGCGGTCAACCTTTGCTAGTCCAGAGGATGATTTAACCAAGGTGACTTTTTATTTCCAACAAGGCAAACATCTTTATCGCATCGAGCGTATTCTCCAGCAGGAGAGGGCCAAGCGAGGCGGTGGTACGACCATGCAAAAAGCGACGGCTTCCCTAGTCATTGTGGATAAGATTGGAGGTCAAGAAATTGAAAAGCTTGGGGATAAAATCAAGGAAGTTAGTGACGAGATTGAGCAGATTTTGGGGTTAAATGCCGAGCAGTTCAAACAGATTATCCTCCTACCGCAAAATGATTTTAGCCGTTTCTTGAAGGAAGATTCCAAGATTA
>DBFVHV010000068.1:0-2847 GCA_048524165.1 Streptococcus sp. | reverse complement strand
TAGGAAAGACTGTTGCTACTAAGTCATCCGCTACGTCCATCTTATTGTAGATAGCTAGGCGCGGAATATCAGTCATATCCAGATCTTTAAGGATATCTAAGACCACCTTTTCATGCTCTTCGTGATTAGGATCACTAGCATCGATGACATGCAAAAGGAAGTCCACATTACGACTTTCTTCAAGCGTCGACTTAAAGGCAGCAACCAATTCTGTTGGCAAATCCTGAATAAAACCAACCGTATCTGTCAAGGTAACTTGAAACTGATCTTTTAAGTAAATTTTCTTAGTCGTTGCATCCAGAGTCGCGAAAAGTTCATTGGCCTCATACTGCTTATCATCCGTCATAAGGTTCATAATGGTTGATTTCCCAGCATTGGTATAACCTATCAAGCCAATTTTAAAGGTAGTTGAGTCGACACGCTTTTCACGAATGGTCTCTCGATTCTTCTCAACAATCTTTAATTGACGTTCAATATCCGCAATCTGGTTACGGATAGAACGACGATTGAGTTCCAACTGACTTTCACCAGGTCCACGGCTACCAATGCCCCCCGCTTGACGACTTAGCATAATCCCCTGACCAGCTAAACGGGGCAACATGTATTTGAGCTGAGCTAGATGGACCTGAAGTTTTCCTTCATGACTCCTAGCCCTCATGGCGAAGATATCCAAAATCAATTGCATGCGATCAATGACTTTTACACCAAATGCTGCTTCAAGATTGGTATTTTGACGTGGGGTTAAACGGTTATTAACAATGACCGTAGTAATCTCATCCGCGTCCACCATGGCCTTGATTTCTTCTAATTTTCCTGAACCTACGAAGGACTTACTATCATAGCGTTCACGTTTTTGGGTATAGCTAGCTACAACCTCTGCACCTGCTGTTTTGGCAAGACTAGCAAGTTCCTCCATGGACATGTCAAAATGCTCTGTCTCTTGCAATTCAACACCTACTAAAATAGCACGTTCTTGCTGCTTGGCTGTCTCTATCATAGCAAACCCCTTTTCGAAATAGTCGCCTTCTATTATACCACAGGGAGACCCAAAGAGAGGAGGACAGACCTTAATTTTTTATAAAGAAAAACAAGTTGGATTGCCCAACTTGCTTCTAATTAGTGTTTACGTGTCGGTTTCTTTTTAGAACCCTTACGACGCTTGCCTTGGTGGAGGCTAGGCGTATTTTGAGAAATTGTTTGACGTACTTTCACAGTAGCCTTATCAACCTTATCTTTAGCCTTGACCAATTCTTGTGAGGCCTTGATAGCACTCTTCGAAGGTTTGTTTTTCTCAGGTTTGGTCTTAGACACTGCCTTTACTTTACTAGTCCCCGATGTACGCATACGACGAGACATAGCCAGAAGAATTTTATTTTCTTCGTTGAGGTTGGTCTGGTAGGCCATGGAAAGCACTAAACCAACACCAATCAAGTTTGAGATGAGTGAAGATCCACCTTGAGAAATAAAGGGCAAAGGAATACCTGTCAGAGGAAGAATTCCTACTGCCGCCCCAATATTTTCAAAAATATGGAAGACAATCATCATAATAAAACCTGTAGAAATAAAGGTATAGAAACGGTTGTTAGACTTAAAAGTCACTCGCAACATGCGATAAATGAGGAAGAGATAGGTCAACAGAACCAATCCACCGCCTACTAAACCAAAGTCTTCTGCAATAACCGTGAAAATCATATCACTCTCACGAACTGGTACATTCAAATCAAGGTGATTAAAACCTTTTCCGTAGATACCACCAGTACCTATCGATATCATCCCTTGTGTCTGTTGAAAGGCGATGCCATCCGCATAAGTGAAGGGGTCCAACCAAGCTGAGATACGGTTAATCTGATAAGTCTGAACCCCTAACTTGAGCAAGGCTTCCTTTCCCCAATCTGTGATAAACACCATTATAAACAGAGTTATGCTAGCTGCAAAAGCTAACACTACCGGTAAAATGATACGCCAGGATATTCCCGAAACCACTACTATACCTGCTAAAATAGCGAGGAAGACTAAGGCCGTTCCCATATCGCCTTGAAGAACCAGTAAGCCTAAGACAGGAAGCGTGACTGCTACATATTGGAAAAGTAGCAACCAGTCATCTTGAAGCTCCGTTACTTCTTTTCCTTGTTTAGCCCAAACACCTATTCTCGAAAGAAAAAGGATGTAGGATATCTTCATAAATTCTGATGGTTGAAAAAGGGTGACTGATCCAATGCTGACCCAGTTTTTTGCTCCTGTCGAGGCAACCAAAGCAGGTGAATAAAAAACAAGAGGCAGAACCATAAGTCCCAGGCCAAAAACATAAAGCCAGGGAGTTACCTTCCAAAGAAACTCTGTATTAAATAACATGACAACAAAAGCAAGTACCGAACCAAGAAAAATCCATAGTACTTGCTGAGACATGACTTGCACGAGATTCTTTGGGTAATCAAAATTTGTCGCGATAAAAACCGATACCAGACCAACCAGTAGTAAGATAAGGACTGGCAAGAGAATTGAGTAGTCTATCCGACTTTCAATAGTATTTTTTGACTTAGCCATGTGTACTCCAAAATAAAGATTTAGCAAGAGTTATTATACCACTTTTTCGGCCAGACAAATGACCTGAATGTATAAAAAGTAGTTAATTTTTTAACGAAAAAAGCAACCACAAAAGTGATTGACTTCTTTCATTAGCGATTAATTTGACATGTATCCTTTTCCTTGAGCATTGAAGTATACCCATTGCCCTGAAGGAATTTTGATCCAGCGATTAATAGCCTTGTCACCAGTATGGACATCATAGTAAGAGATTGATCCATCAGGATTTGTAGCTGATGCCCCCTTCACTTGTTTACCAGTTTG
>DBFVHV010000067.1:0-4904 GCA_048524165.1 Streptococcus sp. | reverse complement strand
AATGGAAGACTCTGGTCAAAAAAATTTGACTTCACATAAGTATGCAATGCTTTAAAAAACTGGTTCTCCAAGAAATAACTCATAATGAAGCGACGTTTGTCGCGTTCTTCACCAGAAACATAGACACCTTTATTCGCTCTACTTTCTATAGTTAGGTTATACTGAGCCAGCATATGGCGTATCTTTTTAAAATCATTTGACAAGGTTGAGCGACTAACATATAGCTCCTCAACTAAATCATCAAAAAGAACTGGAACCTGTTCAAACAAGAGCTTATTTAAAATGAAAGCTAGGCGATCATCACCTTTGGACATAGACGTTTTTGTTTTGTAATCATCCCCTAATTCATAAACCAGACGAAAGGTTTGGCAAGCTTCTTGGCTTTCAAAAATTAGTCGATAGCCTTGTCCTTGTTTTGACACCAACCTGACACCTTGAAGGTTTAACGTTTGATCAATTGATTTTAAGTGATTACGTACAGTCCTATCCGAACAGGACAAGTAATCCGCAAGCTCCTTACTTGTAACATAACGTTCCCTATGCTTTATCAAGAATTGAAGGATGTTTTTTTCCCTAGTTTCTGACACTCACATATCCTCCTAAAAATGATATTTTCACCTTCTATTATAGGATATTTTCACATCTCTACTTCTTTTTTTTGAGCATATGATACATTATGAATCATTTATAATCTGTCTAACAGATAATGTTAATCAACCTTTATTATTTGGATTATTTCTCTAGAAAAGATTAGATATTTTCTAGAATCAAATTAGCCATTTTTTCAATTCCCATTGGAATTGGAATATAAGCTTGTGGTGGAATTTGAACAACTGGTTTTCCAGCTTTAGCACCTGCTTCTTCAAACTGTTTAAAATACATTTTTGTTTGAGGACTTACAAGATACAAATCAAACTCTGCTGCTGCAATAGCTTTTCCACCTTCAGTTGCACTAATAGCATCAACCTCAATATCCTGACCTTTCCCCTTTAGAAATTCAGTTGTTTTCTTTGCCATGAGTGATGAAGACATTCCTGCTGCACAAATAATCAATGCTTTTGTCATAAGATTTTCTCCTTTAATCTAATCCCATCAAATTGATACCTGATTGGGCTATTTCTTATTTACACTATAATTATAAAATAAAGCGCTTACAATTACCATTGCTGATTTTTCCTCAACGATACGGAAAATAATTATTTGTACTTCAATTTATAAATCAAAATAATACCAGATAGCAAAAACGAAACACTATTAGCCAAAATCAGAGGTAAGTCTCCAATATAAAGTCCATGAGCAAGCCACAAAGCGATGCCAATGACCTGCATAATATACATCCCTAAAGCAATGGATTCAGTATCTTTGGTTTTTACTACACGCACAACTTGTGGTAAAAAGGCAAATGTTGTTAAAATTGCTGCAATGCTACCAATCATATCTATTCTCCTATTTAGTAAAGAAGCTGGGCATCTTCCCAGCTTCCTAATACTATTCTACTGTTGCACCATTGGATGCAATAACCTCTTTATACCAATTAAATGATTTTTTCGGTGAGCGTTCATAACTTCCCTGTCCATCATCATCTTTATCCACATAGATAAATCCGTAACGTTTCCTCATCTCACCGGTACCAGCAGAAACCAGGTCTATACATCCCCAAGGAGTATAGCCCATTAGATCGACGCCATCCTCAACTACAGCTTTTTTCATTTCACGAATATGAGCACCTAGGTAATCAATGCGATAATCATCATGAACCATGCCATCTTCTTCAACTTGGTCTATAGCACCAAAACCATTTTCAACAATGAATAGTGGCAAATGATAGTGATCAGTAAACCAGTTTAATGCATAACGTAAGCCCTCTGGGTCAATCTGCCACTCCCACTCAGATGCCTGAACATAATTATTTTTGACCAAATCTTCTGTTTCAAGATAATCAAAATAAGGATTATTCTCACGATGGGAGTCGATAGCAAAAGACATATAGTAGCTAAATCCAATATAGTCTACTGTTCCTTCAAGTAAATCCTCTTTATCTTGATCTGTAAAATCAACTGAAATTCCTTTACGTTCCCAATACTTGAGAATATGTTCAGGATATTTACCAAAAACGTGTACATCAGTAAAGTAATAACGTTTTTGCATAGCCTTCATAGCCATTAAAATATCTTTAGGATTACAAGTTGCAGGATAGATAGGACACATCGCAATCATACAACCAATTTGAAAATCTGGATTGATTTCATGACCGATTTTTACTGCTTTAGCAGAGGCTACTAACTCATAATGTGCTGCTTGATACATGATAGCTTCTCGGTCGTCACCTTCCTCATATACAATACCAGAGTTCGTAAATGGGGCAAAATCTTCCTGGTAATTGGCCTGATTGTTGATTTCATTAAAGGTCATCCAGTATTTAACCTTATCTTTATAACGCTTGAATACGACTTCCGCAAAGCGAACAAAGAAATCAATCAATTTCCGATTTTTCCACCCACCATATTCTGTAACCAAATGATAAGGCATCTCAAAATGAGATAAAGTAATTACAGGTTCAATTCCATACTTCAAGCATTCATCAAAAAGATTATCATAAAATTGCAAACCTTCTTCATTAGGCTCTAATTCATCACCTTTTGGGAAAATACGTGTCCAGGCAATCGATGTTCGGAAACATTTAAATCCCATTTCAGCAAAAAGTGCTATATCTCCTTTGTAACGATGGTAAAAATCTATTGCTTCATGGTTTGGATAATATTTACCTTCCAAAACACCTGGGGTAATTTCACGAGCAACTCCATGGCGACCAGCTGTCATGACATCTGCAACACTGATTCCTTTTCCCCCTTCTTGCCATCCACCTTCAAGTTGATGAGCAGCTACAGCACCGCCCCACAAAAATCCATCTTTAAAAGTAGTCATCGTTTTTCCTCCTGACTTTGATACTTATATTATAAGCTTCACAAACAGTAATGAAAACGCATTCTTTTTCCATAGTACTACGGAAACTAATAGGTTATCTTTTACTTGAAAACGTTTTAGATTAAGAGTATACTATGTCTCATAAGGAGGCAATATTATGAATTTCATACAGTTTTTAATTGCTTTTGCAGGACTTGTTGTTGGTGTGAGTGCTGTTGCTATGCTCTTCTGGTACTTTAGTAAGGCTTTAAAGAAAAACGTCATTGTACGTGACGATAACATCTTTACTATTGTTCAACTTAAGGAACTAGATCAATATCCTAACTTACTTAAGAATACCGATTTCAAGACAATGGGAGACTGGACAGCTCACGATAATGGTCATGAATTCCGAGGTACTACTAATGTC
This sequence comes from Streptococcus sp., assembly GCA_048524165.1. Lineage (GTDB taxonomy): Bacteria > Bacillota > Bacilli > Lactobacillales > Streptococcaceae > Streptococcus. Next base: position 1,570 of record DBFVHV010000067.1, on the reverse strand, counting down.
TCTAAAGAAACACTTCGCCAATGGATTATGGATAAATATCATTTAAAAGCTCATCAAGTTATTGTCACTGTTCCTGAAGAAATGAAGGTTGCTTCAGCTCTTCCTCACTTTTAAAATTACAAACCCTATCTCACAAACTCCTACCAACTTTGTTCGTTAGGAGTTTTTATATTCCCTAAAAATAAAAAACCAACCTTTCGGCTGGTTCTTTATCTATTACTCTTCTTTCAACTTCGCCAATTCTTGGGCAAGTAACTTGAGGGCTACTTGTGGGTTAGCTTGGCCTTTGGTTGCTTTCATGAGGAAGCCTGTGAAGGCCTTGTCAGCGTTACGTTTACCTGACTTGAAGTCGGCTACGGCTGCTTCATTGTCTGCGAAGACTTGGTGGATGATTGGAATCAAGACTTCAGGGTCTGAAATCTGTACCAATCCAGCTTTTTCAACGTATTCACGCGCACCGCCACCGTTTTTCGCCAAATGAACGAAGACTTTCTTGGCAATCTTAGATGAGATGGTGCCATCTTCGATGATAGCAATCATTTCTACCAAGTTTTCTGGTGTCAACTTGATTTCTTCAAGCGTTTTACCTTCTGAGTTCAAGAATTGTGCGACTTCACCTTGGAGCCAGTTAGAGACTTGTTTGGCGTCTCCTCCAAGGGCTACGGCTGCTTCAAAGAAGTCAGAAGTCACCTTAGTCGCTGTCAATTGGTTAGCATCATAATCAGACAAGCCAAGCTCTGCCACATAGCGAGCACGGCGGTCTTTTGGAAACTCAGGCAATGATGTACGCATTTCCTCAATCCACTCATCTGAGATTTCAAACAATGGAAGGTCTGGTTCTGGGAAGTAACGGTAATCCGCTGCTCCTTCTTTGACACGCATAAGGATTGTGCTCTTGTTGGCTTCATCATAACGGCGTGTTTCTTGACGAATGACACCACCTGAACGCAAGATTTTCGCTTGGCGTTGCACCTCGTATTCAAGACCTTTACGAACATTTGAGAAGGAGTTCAAGTTTTTCAACTCCGTCTTGGTACCAAATTCCTCTTGGCCGTATGGGCGAAGGGAAATGTTGGCATCCACCCGCATAGAGCCTTCTTCCATCTTCACATCAGAAATGCCTGTGTATTGGATGACTTCTTTGAGAGCTGTCAAATAAGCGTAGGCTTCTTCAGGAGAACGCATATCTGCTTCAGATACGATTTCGATCAATGGCACCCCTTGACGGTTGAGGTCAACATAAGAGAAACCGTCTGTTCCGTGTGTGTTCTTCCCGGCATCTTCTTCCAAGTGGGCACGTTCAATCCCGATTTTCTTAGTTGTTCCGTCTTCCAATTGCACTTCAATCCAACCGTTATAACCGATTGGCTCGTCAAATTGCGAAATTTGGTAGGCCTTTGGATTATCAGGGTAGAAGTAGTTCTTACGGTCAAAGTGCATGTGCTGGTGGATATCCATGTTCAATGCCAAGGCAGCCTTGATTCCAGCATCCACAACACCCTTGTTCAAGACAGGAAGGACCCCTGGGAAAGACCAGTCAATCACATTGGTATTGGCATTTTGCTCGTTG
>DBFVHV010000066.1:0-9775 GCA_048524165.1 Streptococcus sp. | reverse complement strand
TTCATAAGGAAATGGAATAAGAGATAAAATTCAAGGAATGTGAGTTTTATCGTGGTGTTCAGGATATTTCAGTAAAAAAATTGAGAAACCTACTATTTTTAGTCTTATCTATTGTATCTTATATGTTCTCCAATGACAACTTTAAAAAGCTTTTCGAGAGTATAGTTTCCCATGTGCTAACATTTTTGGTATAATAATAGTCAGTTATAGTCAAATTAGACTGGAGGAATTAAGATGGCAAGAAATACATCAGATAGTATAGAAGAATATATTAAAGAATTGCTGGGCCAGTCTGGAACTGCTGAGATTCAACGCTCGAACCTGGCAGATGCTTTTCAAGTTGTACCAAGTCAGATTAACTATGTTATCAAGACTCGTTTTACAGAGAGTCGCGGTTATATTGTTGAGAGTAAACGTGGTGGCGGCGGTTATATTCGCATTGTCAAAGTTAGATTCTCCGACAAACACCATATGATTAATGATTTGCTGCAAAATTTGGCAGATCAGCTCAGCGAGCAAGTCTTTACAGACCTTATTCAGTTGCTTTTTGATGAAAAGATTATCACTGAGCGTGAGGGAAATTTGATTTTAGCGACTGCTAGTGATGATGTTTTAGGCGAAGATGCAGCTACTATTCGTTCGCGAATTCTACGCTCGCTATTACTTAGATTAGATAGAAAAGGGAATTAGATGACGACATATTCAAGAAAAATGCAGGCCATTTTCCATCGTGCTCAGCTTGAAGCGGAGCGTTTTGGAAGTCCTTTCTTGGAGACTTGGCATGTGCTTCTGGCTATGGTTGAGGTTCCGGGATCTGTAGCCTACTTAACATTTACTGATTTTGAGGACCGTATTCATTCGGAAGAGATTGAGACAGCTGCTGTATTGGCTATGGAGAAGAGTCCAAAAGACTTGTCTGAATCAGATATTGTCGATTTACGTGCACAGTCACATGCGCTAGAGGCTATGTTGCAAGAGGCGCAGGGAATTGCTAGTGTGACTGGTGCTGTAGAGGTAGGATCTGAACACGTATTGATGGCCTTCCTCCTTCATAAGGATTTAATGGTTTGTCGCCTCCTTGAAGTTGCTGGTTTTCAATATAAAGACGATAGCGATAAACCTCGCATCATAGATTTACGACGTTCTTTGGAGCGTTATGCTGGCCTTAGTAAGCAAGATTTGAAGGCAATTCACGATCTTCGTAAACCTAAGAAATCAAAAGCATCTGGGAATTTTGCCAATATGATGCAGCCTCCTCAATCATCTACTGGTGAACTGGCGGATTATACCAAAGACTTAACTGCAGTAGCAGAGTCAGGAAATCTTGATCCCGTTATTGGACGCGATGAAGAAATTTCACGCATGATTCAGGTTTTGAGTCGTAAAACGAAGAATAATCCTGTCTTGGTAGGGGAAGCTGGTGTCGGTAAGACAGCACTTGCTCTTGGTTTAGCGCAACGTATTGCTTCGGGCGAAGTACCTTTTGAATTGGCTGATATGCGTATCTTAGAGCTTGATATGATGAGCGTTGTTGCAGGGACACGTTTCCGTGGTGATTTCGAAGAGCGTATGAATCAAATCATTGATGAGATTGAAGCTGATGGGAAAATCATTCTCTTTATTGATGAACTACATACGATTATTGGATCTGGTTCAGGTATTGATAGTACCTTGGATGCGGCTAATATTTTGAAACCGGCCCTTGCACGTGGAACACTTCACATGGTTGGAGCAACCACTCAAGCTGAATACCAAAAGCATATTGAGAAAGATGCAGCTCTATCCCGTCGTTTTGCTAAAATTACGATTGAAGAACCAAGTGTATCTGAAGCAATCGAGATTTTAAAAGGTTTGCGTTCGTCTTATGAAGACTATCATCGTGTGACTATTACGGATGAGGCAGTTGAGACAGCAGTCAAGGCAGCCCATCGCTATTTGACGAGTAAGAATTTGCCTGATTCGGCAATTGACCTTTTAGATGAAGCGAGCGCAACAGTTCAAGGACGTATCAAAAAAGAAGCCAAACGTGAGATAACGCCTTTGGATGAAGCACTTCTATCTGGGGATATGAAGGCTGCTGTTAAACAATATAAGGCTAGCCAAAAGGCAAAATTTCCTAAACCTGCTTTGGTAGATGCGGATCAGATTATGCAAACCCTTAGTCGTTTATCAGGTATCCCTGTTGAGAAGATGACGCAATCTGACAGCAAGCGTTACCTGAATCTTGAATCAGAACTCCATAAACGTGTTATTGGTCAAGATGAGGCGGTTTCGGCTATCAGTCGTGCTATTCGTCGTAACCAGTCAGGTATTCGTACCGGAAAACGTCCTATTGGTTCCTTCATGTTCCTTGGACCTACTGGTGTTGGTAAGACAGAATTGGCCAAGGCTTTGGCAGAAGTCCTCTTTGATGATGAGTCAGCTTTGCTTCGCTTTGATATGTCGGAGTATATGGAAAAATTTGCGGCTAGTCGCCTTAATGGTGCTCCTCCAGGGTATGTCGGATATGATGAGGGTGGAGAGTTGACAGAGAAAGTTCGCAATAAGCCTTATTCAGTTCTTCTCTTTGACGAGGTTGAGAAGGCTCATCCAGATATCTTTAACGTTCTTTTACAGGTTTTGGATGACGGTGTCTTGACAGATAGCCGTGGTCGTAAGGTAGATTTTTCAAACACTATCATCATTATGACCTCAAACTTGGGAGCTACATCTCTTCGTGATGATAAAACTGTTGGTTTTGGTGCTCAAACTATTTCTCATAATCACCAAGCCATGCAGGCACGCATTATGGAAGAGCTTAAGAAGGCCTATCGTCCAGAATTTATTAACCGTATTGACGAGAAGGTTGTCTTCCACAGCTTAGAGGAAGAACAACTACATGACATTGTCAAGATTATGGTTAAACCGTTAATTTCAGCTCTAGCCGAAAAAGGTATAAGCTTAAAATTCCAACCAGCTGCTCTTAAGCATTTGGCTAAGGATGGCTATGATATTGAGATGGGAGCTCGTCCATTACGTCGTACGATTCAAACCCAAGTAGAGGACAAGTTGTCTGAGCTCTTACTGGGTGGCCAAGTTGTTAGCGGACAGACCCTTAAGATTGGTTGCTCGAAAGATAAATTAACCTTTACAGTAGTGTAAATATTAAACATCAAAGACAGATTACATCCATAATCTGTCTTTTTGTGTCAACAAGAGTCAAGATAGAGTCAACCTTTCTGTAAAGTAGGCGTAAAAGAAAAAGCCGAGCTACGCTCGACTGTAAGGATTAGAGTTTCTCGTTGACAAAGGTGACAAAGTGATTCCACCAAACCTTGAGGAAGAAGCTTTTCTTAACTTCTTTACCAGCAACCAGTTCCATGCTTGGCATGCCTTGATTAGGTAGGTAGCCATCTCCTACAAGAGTCTTATCTTCAAAGGTGGCTGTTCCCACCTTGTCTCCTGACTTGACAGGGGCTTGAATCTGGTTGGTAGTGACTTTAATGTGTTTGTTATTGTTAGCATCTATTTTTTGGATAATATTAAAGTCAGACTTAGCGACAGCAGATACTTGCTTGGATTTACCATCGAGGACATCTGCTTGGCTTTTGCTGATGGCTTGTCCTTTCTTAGCAATAGTCTTACTTTCCCAATGGTAGACCACGTAATTAAGGAGTTCATTGGTTGCGGTAAACCGGGCATAGTCATCCGTATCGGTGTGCTCAGCATTTATGATGACTGTGATAATACTCATACCACTTTCATTTGAATGGGCTACGAAGGAGGCTCCGGCCAAATCAGTGGTACCCGTTTTGAGCCCATCAACTCCCTTGCGGTAACTAGGTTGTCCCTTTAGCATATAGTTAAAGGTTTTGAGTTTATTGACACCATCAAAATTGGCTTCTGTTTTTTTAGTAATGTCGAGGATTTCGGGATATTCTTTAATCACATGTTGTGCAATGACCGCAACATCCTTGGCACTCATGGTGTTTTCTTCGTCTGATTTAGAACCTGGATAGATATTATCACCTAAATAGGAATTATTAAGACCAGAGGCATTGACAATCTTGGCATCAGTGATACCCCAGTCTTTGAGTTGGGCTTTCATCATATCGACAAACTTACTCTCAGTGCCTCCGATTTCCTCGGCTAGGGCAATGGCTGCGCTGTTGGCACTGGCAATTAGAGTTGCATCGAGGAGCTGTTTGACAGTGTACTTACGGGCATCTAGTGGAATATTGGACACTCCGGCACTGACAGTCAATTCAAAGGGGTAGTCAGAAATGTCAACTTTAGTGTTCCATTTGAGGTCTCCTTGGTCTACCGCTTTATAAACCATATAGGCTGTTAGAAGTTTGGTAATAGAGCCAATCCCAGCAGAGGTAGTCGCATCTTTTTCGTATAAAATCTTACCGGTAGTTGCTTCGACAGCAATAGCATGCTTGGCTGAGGCATCAAATCCTTTTTTCTTATCTGCTGCAAAAGTAGGAGCTACGCTTCCTAGACAGAGTAAGAAGGTCATAATAAGCGTAATCAGTTTTTTCATGGTTTGTTCCTTCATGTGTTTTGGATATTTATTATACCACATTTTGAGAGGAACTTAAGGTGTTGAGAAGGAGCTTTTACGATTATACAACGATTTTCAAAGCAAATAAAAACTAGCTTTTGATGTCAAAAGCTAGTTTTGTGTTTACTTGTTTCCTGTGAAGAAATTAAGGATATGATTCCACCAAACTTTTAAGAAGAAGCTTTTCTTAATGGACTGGTTGGCTGTGACATCAACTTGAGGTGGATCAGAAATATAACCTGTTCCTACGAGATTTTTATCATCATAGGTTGCTGTTCCAATGGTATCTCCTTTTTTGATAGGAGCTGTCACGGTTTTGGCTTGGATTTTTACGGCATCATTTTGGCTATTTATTTTTTTGACGACTGTAAGATCTGATTCGAGTCTAGCAGAGATGCTCTTACTGTCTCCATCAGCCACCTTAATATCATTTTTCTTGACGATTTGTCCCTTAGTGTTGAGGGTTTTGATTTCCCAGTTTTGTGTCACATAATCTAGCAACTCATTTGTGGATGTGAAACGTGCAGCTTCATCGTCCCCACCATTGTCCGCATTCATAACGACTGTAATCAAGCTCATGCCATTTTCATTGGAGTGGGCCACGAAGGATGCCCCAGCAAGTTCAGTTGTTCCAGTCTTAAGTCCATCAACCCCCTCACGGTAGTTGTCTTGGCCTTCTAACATGTAGTTATGGGTAGTCAATTTGTTGTCACCCTCGAAATCAACCTCGGTTTGTTTGGTGATTTCGAGTACTTGGGGATAGTCTTTGATGAGATGGTCTGCGATAATCGCAACATCCAGAGCACTCATGGTATTTTCGTCATCTGGTTTAGAACCAGGATAACGGTTATCTCCTAGATATTTATTGTTCAGACCTGAAGCGTTAAATAATTTAGCATCTGTAATGCCCCATTCCTTTAGTTGGGCTGTCATAGTGTCAACAAAGGCATTCTCTGTTCCTGAGATTTTTTCAGCTAGAGCAATCGCAGCGCTGTTGGCACTAGTAATGAGGGTGGCATCTAAGAGTTGTTTGACACTGTATTTTCGAGAATCTAGTGGGATATTTGAGACTTCTGAATCAACTGTTAAGTTGAATGGGTAGTCCGAGATATCGACTTCAGTATCCCAGGTGATTTTCCCCTGATCTACTGCTTTATAGACCATGTAGGCTGTTAGGATTTTAGTCATTGAAGCAACACCGTCAGGAGCGGTAGCATCCTTTTCATATAGGACTTTTCCTGTAGTTGCTTCGATAGCAATCGCATGTTTAGCAGCAACATTGAAGTCATCAGTCTGCTCTTGTGCTAGGGCAGGTGTTACTAAGCCTATTAGGATTAAGGTAACCATAAAGATGTGTTGTAATTTTTTCATAGTCATTCCTTTGTCTCTCATAAGTGTTTATTATAACATAAATGTCTTTAAATATCTGAGGTCAAGGGAATCTTAAGTGGGAACTTATGCCGAAGCTCTGCCATTTTCGACTATAATATGGTAAAATGAAAGTTATATCAAATGAATGACATAAAGTTGACCAGCTCGTTTTTGTAAGGACTGGATATGGATAAAAAGAGGGATCAAACATGGCTAAACAAACTTTTGAGATGACCTTTGCGGGACGCCCACTTGTTGTGGAAGTGGGTCAGGTTGCTAAGCAGGCTAATGGTGCTGTTGTTGTACGTTATGGAGATACAACCGTATTGTCAACAGCTGTAATGTCTAAAAAGATGGCAACGGCAGATTTCTTTCCTTTACAGGTTAATTATGAGGAAAAAATGTATGCAGCTGGTAAGTTCCCGGGAGGTTTTAATAAGCGTGAAGGCCGTCCTTCAACAGACGCCACTTTGACTGCTCGTCTTATTGACCGTCCTATTCGTCCTATGTTTGCGGAGGGCTTCCGTAATGAGGTTCAAGTCATTAACACAGTCCTCTCTTATGATGAAAATGCTAGTGCGCCAATGGCAGCTATGTTTGGGAGCTCTTTAGCGCTCTCTATTTCTGATATTCCATTCAATGGTCCGATTGCTGGGGTTCAAGTGGCTTATGCAGCAGAAGATTTCATCATCAACCCTAGTGTATTAGATAAAGAAGTATCACAGTTAGACTTGACAGTAGCAGGTACTAAGGAAGCCATCAATATGGTCGAATCAGGTGCCAAGGAATTGTCAGAGGACATCATGTTGCAAGCACTTTTGAAGGGACATGAAGCTATTCAAGAGTTGGTTGATTTCCAAAATTATATTGTTGCGGCTGTTGGTAAGGAAAAGGCTGAGGTTGAACTACTCCAAGTCGATGCTGATTTGAAGTCTGAAATTGAAACAGCTTATTATGATCAGTTAGCTAAGGCTGTTCAGGTAGAAGAAAAACTTGCGCGTGAAGCAGCAACCCAGGCTGTTAAAGAAGAGGTTCTCGCCTCTTATCAAGAACGCTTTGCAGAAGATGAAGATAAGGAAACCATTCTACGTGATGTGGCAGAAATTCTTGAGCAGATGGAACATGCTGAAGTGCGACGTCTTATTACCGAGGATAAGGTTCGTCCTGATGGTCGTCGTGTGGATGAAATTCGTCCTTTGGATGCTGAAATTGACTTTCTGCCAAAGGTTCATGGGTCAGGTCTTTTCACGCGTGGGCAAACCCAGGCCTTATCAGTCTTAACCTTGGCTCCTATGAGTGCAACACAGCTTGTTGATGGTTTGGATCCAGAGTATAAGAAGCGTTTCCTTCATCACTACAATTTCCCTCAGTATTCGGTGGGTGAAACGGGGCGTTACGGTGCACCAGGCCGTCGTGAAATTGGTCACGGAGCTTTGGGAGAACGTGCTCTTGCTCAAGTTCTCCCAAGTATCGAAGAATTTCCATATGCTATCCGTTTGGTAGCCGAAGTCTTGGAATCAAATGGTTCTTCTTCACAGGCTTCTATTTGTGCAGGCACTTTGGCTCTTATGGCTGGTGGTGTGCCGATTAAGGCACCTGTCGCGGGAATTGCCATGGGGCTTATTTCAGATGGAACTAACTACACTGTTTTAACCGACATTCAAGGTTTAGAAGATCATTTTGGTGATATGGACTTTAAGGTGGCTGGTACACGTCAAGGAATTACAGCTCTTCAGATGGATATTAAGATTTCAGGAATTACACCAGCCATTCTCGAAGAAGCTTTGGCTCAAGCCAAGGTAGCTCGTTTTGAGATTCTTGATGTTATTGAGTCAGCAATCGCTGAGCCACGTCCAGAGTTGGCTCCAACAGCGCCTAAGATCGACAGCATTGAGATTCCTGTTGATAAAATCAAGGTCGTCATTGGTAAAGGTGGCGAAACAATTGATAAGATTATCGCTGAGACTGGTGTCACTATTGATATTGATGAAGAGGGACTTGTTCAGATTTTCTCTAGTGATCAGGATGCTATTAACCGTGCCAAATCAATTATTTCCGATCTTGTACGTGAAGCTAAGGTTGGCGAAGTTTACACTGTACCAGTTGTCCGTATTGAAAAGTTCGGTGCCTTTGTCCACCTCTTCAATAAGACTGATGCCCTAGTCCACATTTCAGAATTAGCTTGGAAACGCACTGAGCATGTTGAAGATGTGGTTAAGGTTGGGGATATGGTAACCGTTAAAGTTATCAAAATCGATGAAAAAGGTCGTGTTGATGCTTCAATCAAAACCATGCTTCCTAAGCCTGAAAAAAATGAAGATGGGGAGAAGGGAGGAGAGCATGGTCGTCGCGGCCGTTCTCATCATAAACCACGCCATCGTAAGAAAAGTGGGAAAGCACCGAAAAATATTGATCAATCAGAAACGAAAGAACACATAGAAGAATGACAGAAAATCAAGAATTGCAAGCCTTTGATGAAACCTTGAGAGACTTTTTAACGGAGCCAGACCACTTTTTGACTAGTCTAGCCTTGGTTAATCACCTTCAACGTACTCCAGTTTTGGCAACTCAAAGCCTCTATGCAGTTGAAGTAGAAGGGAAGAAAGTTGTTCCTGTCTTTACAAGTGAGCAGGATTTGCAAGCCTTTAAAGATACTCAAGATAGTGCCAAAGAGCAGACTTGGGTGAAGCGTTCAAGTTTAGATATCCTATCGCAGCTCGTAGAGGCAGGACTTTTTGGCCTTGCTTTTAACCTTAAAGAGGAGGGTGACTTCTCGAACACCACTCTTTTTGCAAGTAGTGAATTAATTCAATTTATCAACTATTTTACTCAGACTCTTAATAATCTTCTGGGTGAGAAAAATCAAAAGGCAGACCCTAAAGATAAGATTTATCTTGTTCCAGCCTTCGTTCATAAGCGTGAGACGGATGGACAAGATGACCGCTTTTTTGCAACCATGTCGAATGCAGAGGGGCAGAGCTATGTGCCTGTGTTTACGAATTTGACGAGCTTTGCAAAATGGTACGGGAACGAGACTTTTGGTCTACCTTTCCGTAAAGCTAAAGGGACGATTCTGCAGTGGCCATTGTCAGAAATTTATAAGCCTTCGACAGGTGAAAACGAGTTGGACAAGGTTCAAGGTATTGTCATCAATCCTTTTGATGAGCATCCTGAGTTAGTCGATTGGTCTTATTTTGAGGATGATAGTAACTAATCCTAGTACCATCCAACTTCTAGAAAGATAATAAGGCCACAGTAAACAATAATGATAAAAGGAGTGACCTAAATGGGTTGGTGGAAAGAAAGTATTGATATTGTAAAGAAAAATGACCCAGCGGCTCGGACGAGTTTGGAGGTTCTTTTAACCTATCCTGGTCTAAAGGCTTTGGCCGCTCATCGTATCTCACATTTTCTCTGGCGCCACCATTGTCGATTGTTAGCTCGTATGCATAGTCAATTTTGGCGATTTTGGACTCAGATTGAGATTCACCCTGGGGCTCAGATTGCTGAAGGTGTCTTTATTGACCACGGCTCCGGTTTGGTCATTGGTGAAACAGCCGTTGTGGAGAAGGGAGCCATGCTCTACCACGGTGTCACTTTAGGTGGTACTGGTAAAGATGTGGGAAAACGTCACCCAACCGTTCGTGAGGGTGCCTTGGTTTCAGCCCATGCTCAGGTTATAGGTCCTATTGAAATTGGTAAGAATGCCAAAGTCGGTGCGGCAGCTGTGGTTGTTGCCGATGTCCCAGAAGATGTTACGGTCGTTGGTGTCCCTGCTAAGGTCGTACGTGTTCACGGTCAAAAGGATGAAGAGGTTATCCATGATATTGAAGAGGGACGTGAATACTATAGCGAAAA
>DBFVHV010000065.1:0-3175 GCA_048524165.1 Streptococcus sp. | reverse complement strand
GATGTTTGGGTAGTGAAACGTAAAGGTAAAAAGGACCTCCTTTTGCCATATATCCCACCAGTGGTTCTTGGTGTTGATGTCGCAGCTGGTCGTATTGAGGTTGAGCTCATGGAAGGGTTAGACGATGAAGATTGATATCTTGACTCTATTTCCAGATATGTTTGCTCCTTTGGAGCACTCCATTGTTGGTAAGGCAAAGGACAAGGGCCTCCTGGAAATCAACTATCACAATTTCCGTGAAAATGCAGAGAAGTCACGTCATGTAGATGATGAACCCTATGGTGGTGGGCAAGGCATGTTGTTACGTGCTCAGCCAATTTTTGATACCTTTGATAAATTAAATGTGACAAAGCCTCGCGTTATTCTGCTAGATCCTGCAGGTCGTACCTTCGACCAGGCTTATGCTGAAGAATTGGCGCAAGAAGAGGAATTGGTTTTTATCTGTGGCCATTATGAAGGCTATGATGAGCGTATCAAAACTTTAGTGACTGACGAAATCTCACTAGGAGACTTTGTCTTGACTGGTGGAGAGCTAGCTGCTATGACTATTGTAGATGCTACTGTCCGCTTGATTCCTGAGGTTTTAGGCAAGGAAGCCAGTCACAAGGATGATAGTTTCTCATCAGGTCTTTTGGAGTTCCCACAGTACACTCGCCCAGCTGAATTTCGTGGCATGAAAGTCCCAGATGTACTCTTGTCGGGTCACCATGTTAATATTCGACGTTGGCGTATGGAGCAGAGCTTGCGAAAGACTTGGGAGCGTCGACCTGACCTCTTGGAAAACTATGACTTTACAGACGAAGAACGTCAGATTTTAGAAGAGATAAAAGCAGAAGGAAAATAAAATGTCAGAAGAAAAGATATACGATATTACTATTATCGGTGGTGGACCAGTTGGCCTTTGGGCTGCCTTTTATGCCGGCCTACGTGGCATGACTGTGAATATTATCGAAAGTTTGTCAGAGCTTGGTGGTCAGCCTGCCATTCTCTACCCTGAGAAGAAAATCTACGATATCCCAGCATTTCCTCAGACGACAGGTGCCGAATTGACAGAAAACCTCTTGACTCAACTTAAGCGTTTTGAAGATCGTGTCAGCATTCATCTGAAAGAGGAAGTTCAAACCTTTGAAAAAACAGATGGTATCTTCACGATTGCTACTAGCAAGGGTCAACACTTGTCCAAGGCTATCGTCATTGCTTGTGGGAACGGTGCTTTCGCCCCTCGCCCTTTGGGTGTAGATAATGAAGAAGACTATGCGGATAATAACTTGTTCTATAATGTGCATAGTTTGGACCAATTTGCTGGCAAGAAGGTTGTGATTGCAGGTGGCGGTGATTCAGCTGTTGACTGGGCCAATCACTTGGATGGTATTGCTGAGAGCGTGACCTTGATTCACCGTCGTGATGCTTTTCGTGCTCATGAGCATAGTGTGGAGCTTCTTCATCAATCATCCGTTAAGGTGATGACACCCTATGTGCCGCTTGAAATTAAGGGGGAAAATGGCCTTGCTCAAAGCTTGACTGTCCAGAAAGTCAAATCAGACGAAGTTGTAGAATTGCCCCTCGATGTCCTTATTGTCAGCTTTGGTTTCTCTACTAATAACAAGAATCTTCGTAACTGGAATGTCGACTACAAACGCTCTAGTATTACTGTTAATGCTCAGTTTGAAACCTCACAAGAAGGTGTCTATGCTATTGGTGATGCGGCAGAATATGATGGTAAGATTGATTTGATTGCGGTTGGTATGGGTGAAGCCCCTATTGCTATCAACCAAGCTATTCAATATATTGATCCAGACGGTAAGAATCGTCCGGTTCACTCAACATCATTAATTGAAGAATAATTTAAAAGAAGAGATTAGTCACTCGAAGTGAGCGAACAAGGAGATTTTCTGCTATTACCTTAGGAAAGTCTCAAAAGCTGACCTTGTCTTCAATCTTAGGAGGGACTCGTCTCTCTTTTTTCATGTCTAAAAACATGGTATAATACATTTATGGCTACAACAAAAAAAACGAAAAAAGGGGCGGCTTCTAAGAGTGGTAAGAAGCGTCTTACAAAAGCAGAATTAGACAGACAGAAGGCGATTAAGCGAATGCTATGGACCTTCTTTTTTGCCTTTGTCTTAATTTTTCCAGTCTTTCGATTGGGTTTCTTTGGGGTTACGCTCTATAATCTCTTTCGAGTATTTGTGGGGAGTATGGCTTATCCCTTGATTTTTGCCATCTATATCTATCTCTTTGGGTTTAAATGGTTACGGAAACATAGTAACTACGTGACTGGATTTTGGATGGTTTTTGCTGGTCTCCTACTAGAGTTTCATGCTTATCTCTTTAGTCTAGAACGCATGGATGGTCTGGATATTTTTCCTGGAACTAAGGATTTGCTTTTTGGGGATTTGGTGAGTGTTCAGGTGGCTCGTTTTGCGGGTGGTGGTATGTTGGGTGCTCTCTTGTACAAGCCTATCTCCTTCCTCTTTTCAAATATTGGTAGCTTCATGATTGGGTGCTTGATTATTCTATTGGGTGCTTTCATTCTTAGTCCATGGGATGTTTTAGATATTATGGATTATGCAAAAGGTGTCTGGCAGAGAGGTTCCGAGAAGCGTTTGGAACGAACAGCCAAGCGTCTGGAGAAGAAGGCGGAACGTCAGGCTCAGAAAGAGCGTGAAGCAGAAGAACGGGCTGAGGAAGAACGTCTGGCCGACTTGACTGTCGACGAGGAGACGGGTGAAATCTTGGACGATGCAGCAGAAGAGTTGTCACAAGAAGCCGAGATTTTTGCCCTTGACCCTGAAATCAGTGATTATGCCTCTGAGGATTACTATGATAATCTGCCTCCAGAGGATTATGAGGATTTCCAAGATAGTTATGCTCCCTATCCGGAGGAATTGCCAGTCGAAGATTTTCCGCCATCTATGGTGGTTGAGGGAGATGATGCTCCTGTTGAGGTTGATTTTACACCTAAGGAACTCCTACAGTACAAACTTCCTAATATAGATCTCTTTGCACCTGATAAGGCCAAGAGTCAATCTAAAGAAAAAAACATCGTTCGTAAGAATATTCGAATCTTAGAAGACACCTTCAAAAGTTTCAACATTGATGTCAAGGTTGAGCGCGCTGAGATTGGACCGTCTGTAACGAAGTAGGAGGTCAAGCCTGCTGTTGGGGTTCGTGT
>DBFVHV010000064.1:0-5745 GCA_048524165.1 Streptococcus sp. | reverse complement strand
GCCGGTGATATGCTAACATGATCTAAATTGTTCAAAGATTTCTGACTATCGCTATCAAACTGACGAATGCAATCAATCTCATCTCCAAAAAGCTCTAAACGGTAGGGAAGCTCTGCAGTCGCTTCGTAAATATCTAAAATATCGCCCCGACGACTAAACTCACCAGGTGAAAGAACTTGCTCTACTCTTTGATACCCAATATGCGTCAGATGTTTACTGAGAGCATCTAAATCATGTTCCTCCCCTAGTACTAAGTCGATGCGAGAGTTCTTATAAACCTTAGGATTAGGCAAATGTAACTTAGTACCAACTAAACTCGTAACCAAGACCCCTCTTGCCTCTTTATCCATTAAAAAGTTAAGACTTTCAAGACGGGAATGAGTTTTTTCTGGTGAAGCAAAGATAAATTCAGCAGCTGATACATCATCCGCAAAAAAAGAATAAACCTTATCCTCTCCTAAGATAGCTGACAAATCTCCTACTAATTGCTCAGCTTCATTTTGTGTTGAGGTAACTACAAAAATCTTAGGAACCTGATTAGAAAGAGCAGAGGCCATGACAACTGCCTTACTAGAACCAGAAAATCCCATGACCAATTGCCTACTCAATAAGCTTACCTTATCACGCCACTCAAGCAATTGATGATTCTGCTCAAAAAGCTCTAAGATCGTATTAGCCATTATAGCGCCTCATGGTGTCTTCGAAATCATTTGTTTTTAGGTAATGATTGAGGGCTGTCTCTACCTTGTCTAAAGTAAGTAAAATTGTGGCATAATCGTCTTCACTAAATTTTCCAAGAACATGATTAACGACCGTCATTCCTTTCTGTGGACGACCAATGCCAATTTTTATACGATCAAATTCTTGAGTTCCAGTTTCAGCAATGATAGATTTAATACCATTATGACCACCTGCTGAGCCTTTTTGACGAAAGCGCAATTTCCCAACTTCCATATCTAAATCATCGTAAATGACGATAAAATCCTCCATGGGAATATTGTAATAAGCTAGCAGTGCTCTCACAGCTAGACCAGATAGATTCATAAAAGTTGTTGGTTTAACAAAATAAACTTTCTCACCGTTTAAAAAGGTTGAAGCCACTTCAGCCTTAAAAGTCTTTTCCTCAGAAAAGGTTAATCCTAATTCTTTAGCCATTAGGTCGATAGCCATAAAACCAACATTGTGACGTGTTTCATGGTATTTTGAACCAGGGTTTCCCAATCCAACTACTAATTTTGTCATTATTTCTCCTCTTTGATAAACAGCAAAAGGACTGAAAAATACTTTTCAGCCTTGTACACTATTTTTTATTTTCTAAACGTTGAAACGGAATTCCATGATGTCACCATCTTGGACAACATACTCTTTTCCTTCTTCACGAAGGCGTCCAGCTTCTTTAACAGCTTTCTCAGAGCCATATTTAATCAAGTCGTCATACGACATTGTTACAGCGCGAATAAAACCTTTCTCGAAGTCAGAGTGGATAATTCCAGCTGCTTGTGGAGCCTTGATACCTCGTTTAAAGGTCCAAGCGCGGACCTCTTTTTCACCGGCAGTGAAATAAGTTCCAAGACCAAGCAAATGATATGCTGCGCGTGTTAGTTTATCGACTCCTGACTCTGTCAAACCAAGGTCTTCCAAGAACATCTCCTTATCTTCATCATCCAACTCAGAAATTTCTTCCTCAACACGAGCCGAAATAACAACTACTTCTGCATTTTCAGTCGCTGCAAACTCACGAATTTGCTTCACATAATCAATATCATCAGGATTTGCGACCTGGTCTTCATCAACGTTAGCCACATAAAGCACTGGTTTTGTTGTCAAGAGGAAGAGCCCCTTAACAATTTTTTGTTCTTCCTCAGTAAAATCAATTGTACGGGCAGACTTACCATCTTCTAGAACGGGTTTAATCTTTTGAAGAATATTAAACTCTGCCACAGAATCTTTATCTTTTTGAGTACGAGCGATTTTTTCGACACGCGCATAACGTTTGTTAATTGACTCAAGGTCAGCCAAAATCAATTCTAGGTTGATTGTATCGATATCAGCCATCGGATCCACAAAGGCATCCTCACGCCCTTGCTCACGCATAACATTTTCATCATCGAAGGCACGAACGACATGGACAATCGCATCGACTTCACGAATATTGGCCAAGAACTTATTTCCAAGCCCTTCACCCTTTGATGCTCCTTTTACGATACCCGCAATATCTGTGAACTCAAATGTAGTTGGAACTGTCTTTTTAGGTGTGATAAGTTCAGTCAATTTTGTCAAACGCTCATCTGGTACTTCAACCATACCAACGTTTGGATCAATTGTTGCGAAAGGATAGTTAGCAGCTTCCGCACCTGCTTTTGTAATTGCATTGAAAAGAGTTGATTTACCAACGTTCGGCAAACCAACGATACCTGCTGTTAAAGCCATTAATTTTTTTCTCCATTAAAAAGTAATTTAGTTAATTATAACACAAAAATTGTTAAAAATAGGCAAGTTCCCTTTGAGAATCAGAAAAAGGGAAGCAAGGAAAAATGCTATAAGGAGGACGATTAGGGACCCAAGATACTTTTTATTTTGCCAGAGTGCTATAGCTTTCAATATAAGAATCTAGTAGTAAGTGACGTCCGTAATAGCTGTTATAAAACCTTTTTAAGCTTCTTTTCAAAATCATGACGACTCATCATGACCACATGATCACAATTTGTACAACGAATTTTTATGTCAGCTCCAAGACGGGTCACTTCCCACTCGTTAGCTTTTTTTCCTGTTGCTTTGATGGTACAAGCATGGGGTTTCTTCATTTCAACTAAACTTCCAATTTGGTACATAAACTTCCTCCCTAGTAAAAAAGTTATCCACAGTGGATAACTTTTCGATTTTAGTTTGTTCTTACAGGTGTAATCAATTGAATAAAGTTTTCACTGTCATCTGCTGGCGTCAAAGTGAATGGGCGTACTGGAGAAATGAAACGAACACGAACTGACTCACTTTTTAGTGCTTTCAAAGCATCTATCAAGTAAGTAGGATTAAAACTAATGACCAAATCACTTCCTGAAACGTCTTGCACATCAATATCCTCATTCACCTTTCCGACTTCAGGTGAATTAACATGAGCACTAACCTTACCATTGATGATTTCGAGTTTCACCGTGCCACTTTGACTTGCATTTGAAATCAAATAGGAACGCTCCATAGCAGAACGAAGGATAGCTGTCTCAAACACAACCTCTGTTTCAAATGAATCTGACAAGAGACGATTAGTGTCTGGATAGTTTCCTTCTAGTAAACGTGTGTAAAAAGAGATTGTCTCACTACGGAATAGAATTTGATTTGCCGAGAAGAAAACTTCTAAATTTTCAATACCATCACTAAAGACCGCTGAAAGCTCTTTAAGTGAGCGGCTTGGGATTACTACATCAAAGTTATCTGCAGAATGTTCCAAAACAAGTTGACGTTGGCTCATACGATGAGAATCAGTGGCAACAGCTTTAAGATCTTTGTTATTTGAAAGAACAAAATGAACTCCAGTTAAAATTGGACGACTTTCTTGCGTGCTTGCTGCAAATGATGTTTCAGCAATGATAGATTTTAATACTTTAGTGTCCATAATTAGTGGGGTCAAGCTGTCAACTTCTTGAATACGAGGATATTGTTCAACATCCTTTCCTTTTAGAGTAATCTCTGATTTACCACTCTTTAGTAATACTTGGTATTGTTCTATTTCTTCAAATGTAAGCGTAACATCAGGCAAGCTTGAGACAACGTTGATGAAAAAGTTCGCTTCTAAAAGAATACTACCTGGTTGTGTAATTAATAGACCTGCATTTTCTTCTGAAGCAGAGATACTATTCTCTATTGAGATTTGTCCATTTGAGCCTGTCAAATAGATACCATCACTAGTAACTTCGATTTTTATAGTTGATAGAATGGGAATAGCATTTTTAGAAGAAATAGCACGGCGAGTTGTATGAAGGGCTTGTAGGAAATAAGCTTTATTAATCGCAAATTGAATCATGATGCTCCTTTATTTTATTAGTATTATGTTAGTAGTAGTAGTAGGTCTTGTGGACATTGTGCATAAGTATCTAAATCACAGTTTTATCAAGATTTTAGACTTGTGCACATCTTGTGGAAAACTGTGTATGATTTTTAGTAGTTATCCACAGGTGTTATTTTATCTTGTTTTTGATGGTATCAATTTCAATGCGTAAACTGTCATCTTGAGCAAGCATATTTTTGATTTTATTGTAAGCATGTAGAACAGTTGAGTGATCTCTTCCTCCAAATTCTTTTCCAATTTTTGGAAGGGAGTTATCAGTCATTTCACGGGCAAGATACATGGCAACCTGACGTGCTAAGACAATATTTTGTGTTCGTTTAGTCGCCTTAATCTCTTTAACTGTGACATTATAAAATTTCCCCACCTCACTTTGGATGTCTTCAATCGGAATGAGAGTTAACTTAGGGCCATCTATTTTACGTGCACGAATAGCTTCGGCAGCTACTTCAACTGTGATAGTGTCTAACTGGCGGACATTTGCAACTAAGCTAATATCTTTCAAAGCTCCCTCTAAGTCGCGGACATTTGAGTCAAATTGGCCAGCTAAATACTCAATTGTTTCAGGTGGAAAATGGTAATCATAGTCCATAATCTTATTGGTAAGAATAGCAACTCGGGTTTCAAAGTCAGGCGGTGTAATATTTACAGTCAAGCCCCATTTGAAGCGCGTGACAAGACGCTCTTCCATCTCATTCAATTGATCTGGATTTCGGTCGCTAGTCAAGACAATTTGTTTATTATTATCGTGAAGGACATTGAAAGTATTGAAAAATTCCTCTTGAGTGGCTTGCGTTGATTTTTTAGCCAAGGATTGTATATCATCAATTAAAAGCACGTCTAGATGGCGGTATTTGAGCTTTAGTTCATCCATTTTATCCAAACGGATATGTAAAACAAACTCATTAATAAAATTTTCAGCAGTTATGTATTTGATTCGTGCTTGGGGATTATCATGTAAGACCTTATTACCAATGGCATTGAGCAAGTGAGTTTTTCCGAGACCAGGTCCCCCATAAATGAATAAAGGGTTATAAGTCGCTCCTGGTGAATCAGCTACAGCTAGAGATGCTGCTACAGACCAACGGTTTTCATCTCCTTGAATAAAATTATCAAAGGTGTACTTACTATTTAAGTCCGAGTTCAAAGTGGGAAGAGCAGGTGTTTGTTGTTCCCTTTTATTGCTGAAGTCATTGCTGGCTAAAGTTGGGTTTGTTTCGCTTACGAGAGCCTCGTCAAAGACATATTCAACTTTTATTTCACTATTATAGACTTCAAATCCAGTCATCAAAATGAAAGATTGCATGTTCTTTTCCCAGAACAGTTTCTTGACTTCTTCAAGCAGAATTGTAGCAACGTTATCTTGAATTTTGATGAGCTTGGTATCTAGGACATAATAATCAAAAGTGGCTTGTGTTAGTTCCTCTTTGGCCAGCTCTAAGAGCTTATTCCAAAAAAAATGCTCTTTTTCGGTCATTCTATCAATTCTCCTTCTTTATTCTTGTCCTCTGATTCTATCATAAAACAAAAAAGTTTTCCACAGGTCCGGAGATAAAAGTTCCTTGAGTTATCCACAAGGCAAAAAAGCCAATTAACATTGTGCACAAGAGTTATCCACAAGTTGTGAATAAAAAAAGAAACCCTCTAAAATAAAGGGAGGGCAACCGTTTTATGATGTGGATAAG
>DBFVHV010000063.1:0-6054 GCA_048524165.1 Streptococcus sp. | reverse complement strand
ATTTTCAATAACTTGGAAGAAGATCAAGAGTTGTCACCTGAAAAATTGGCGGACCAGCTCTTTGATAATAATTTGACAGCTCGATTGACCTTCGTTGATGAGCTTAAAGAGGCTATTCCTGAGCCCATTTCGGTTTCAGATATTGACCATTCTCGTCAAATTAAAAAATTGGAGAATCAAAAATTATCGTTATCAAATGGAATTGAGTTAATTGTGCCGAATAACGTTTATCAGGATGCTGATAGTGTTGAATTTATTCAAAATCCTGATGGCACGTACTCTATTCTTATCAAAAATATCGAGGATATCATCAATAAATAATATGTTTAAATGGATAAGACGTCTGGTGGTTTTTGTCGTAGTCCTCATCACAGCTATCCAATGCTATCGAATCCATGCCAATATCCAACATGTCCTAACTTATGAATCTCTGGTTAAGGAGGTCTTGGCAGAGGATGACATTGAAAATACAACCAATGTCGATTTGGTCCTGGCTATGATTTACACAGAAACCAAGGGGAAGACAGATGACGTAATGCAGTCCAGTGAAAGTTCTACGGGGGTGACCAACTCCATTACAGACCAAAAAGAAAGTATCCGTCAGGGGGTGACGGTTCTTTCGGATAATCTGGAAGAGGCGGCCCACCATAAGGTCGATCCTTGGACAGCAGTACAAGCTTATAACTTTGGTAAGGCCTATATTGATTATGTTGCTGATAACGGCGGTGTTAACACCGTTGAACTAGCAAAGGCCTATTCTAAAGATGTCGTTGCTCCAAGTCTAGGAAACACTAGTGGGGAAACCTATACTTATTATCAACCTGTTGCTATGTATTATGGTGGGGGTAAGCTTTATACAAATGGCGGAAATATTTATTACGCCAAAGAAGTGCAGTTTAATCTCTTTCTGATGCGAATGTTCTCTCGTCTCTAAGAGTAACCACTTCATGCTTAAGGAAAGACAAATGAAAGCATTATTAGTTTATTTTAAAGGATACGTTAAAGATAGTATCCTGGGACCTGTTTTTAAATTAATCGAAGCGAGTTTCGAACTCTTGGTCCCTATAGTGATTGCTGGAATTGTCGACACAACTATTCCAAATAGAGATCAAAATCATCTGTTTATGATGATTTTTCTCTTGTTTGGACTTGCCGTGATCGGAGTTGTCGTTGCTATTTCAGCACAGTATTTTTCATCTAGGGCAGCAGTTGGCTATGCCCAAGCTTTGACAAATGATTTGTATGCAAAAATGATGCGGTTGTCAAAGGAAAAGCGTGATGAGATAGGGACTTCAAGTTTAGTAACACGTTTGACTGGAGATACCTTTCAAATCCAAACAGGTATTAATCAGTTTTTGAGACTCTTTTTAAGGGCACCAATCATTGTAACGGGAGCCATTATTATGGCATTCCGCATTAGCCCACGTTTAACCTTATGGTTTCTTGGGATGGTCTTGGTATTGACTCTTATAATTGTACTAGCTAGCCGTATTGTAAATCCTCTGTATGCCAAGATTCGCGTGATTAATGAATCAATTGTGACCAATACTCGTCAACAACTCGAGGGCATGAGGGTTATTCGTGCTTTTGGTCAAAGTGAGCGTGAATTAGATAACTTTACCACTGTCAATAAAGATTTGAAGAAGTGGCAACTTAAAACAGGGGTGATAGCAAGTCTCATTAGTCCTCTGACATTCTTGGTTGTTAATATGACCTTAATTGCCATTCTTTGGCAAGGAAATATGCAAATTCAAGGTGGTCTCTTGTCTCAAGGTATGCTAATCGCCTTGGTTAATTATCTCTTGCAGATTTTGACTGAGCTCCTTAAATTAGCCATGATGTTGACTAATCTCAACCAGAGCTTTATTTCGGCAAAACGTGTTCAAGCTATCTTCAATCTTCAAGATGAGGACATTGAAGCGCCCTTAACGATCAAGAAACCAAATCAACCAAGGATAGCCCTTGAAATTGACAAGATGACTTTTACTTATCCTACAGCTAGTCAACCGTCGCTTCAAGAAATCGACTTTAAGATTTTTGAAGGCGAGTCTCTGGGCATTATTGGGGGTACAGGTTCAGGGAAATCGACCTTGGTCAATTTAATTATGAATCTATATCAACCACAGTTTGGTAGTTTGACTATCTTTAAAAATCAGTCGTCGCCTCGTAATCTCAAAGAGTGGCGGTCTTGGGTTGCCTATGTCCCACAGAAAGCTGAGTTATTTAGGGGAACTATTCGTTCAAACTTGTCATTGGGACTTGATTACGAAACAAGTGAGCAAGAACTGTGGCATGCTCTTGACATGGCCCAGGCTGCTGATTTTGTAAGAGAAAAGGACCTTGGTTTAGATGAGCCAGTTGAGTCTTTTGGTCGTAATTTTTCGGGTGGTCAGCGTCAGCGTCTGACTATTGCGCGTGCTTTAATGCGACCAGCGCCATTCTTAATTTTGGATGATTCGACCTCAGCTTTAGATTACTTGACTGAAAGTCGTCTATTAGCTGCTATCAGAGAAAATCTTAAATCAACTAGTTTGATTATTATTTCGCAAAGAACAAATAGCCTAAAAGCTGTTGATCAAATTTTGGTACTTGATAAGGGACATCAAGTTGGCCTGGGTAATCATGAAGAATTGCTTGCCACTAATAAACTCTATCAAGACATTCATTATTCTCAACATCAAAAGGAGGTCGCTGATGAAGGCTAGAAATAACAAGTCAACGTTTAAACGTTTAAGTAGAGATATCTTAAGTCAGCGTTACCTCTTTGCCTTAGCAACTGTTGGGACCATTGTTCAAGTTGCTTTGACTGTTTACTTCCCTATTTTGCTTGGTGATGCAGTAGACGCTGTTCTTAAGATGAATGCTGTCTTTTTGATGTCACGTTTGATTTGGCAGATGCTTTTGGTTATCTTAGCTAATAGTGCAATCCAGTGGCTTAACCCTTTGATTTATAAT
Organism: Streptococcus sp.; assembly: GCA_048524165.1. Lineage (GTDB taxonomy): Bacteria > Bacillota > Bacilli > Lactobacillales > Streptococcaceae > Streptococcus. The sequence continues at coordinate 3,099 of DBFVHV010000063.1, read as the reverse complement.
CGATTGATTTATTCTTATAGCGAAAGTTTACGTGAACGAATCATGATGAAAATTCATGCCATTCCACTCAGTTATCTTGATCGTCAAGGAACTGGAGACATGGTTAGTCGCGTGACTACAGATAGTGACCAATTGAATAATGGCCTCCTTATGGTCTTTAATCAATTTTTCGTTGGGCTTTTGACCATCTTTGTTATAATCATTACCATGGCTCGCTTAGACTGGTTCATGATGCTCTTAGTTCTAGTGATGACGCCTCTATCAATGCTTGTGGCTCGTTTTATTGCTAGGAAGAGTTATCAACTCTATCGCAACCAAACCAAGTGGAGAGGCAAACAGACTCAGCTGATTGAAGAAAGTCTGACTCAGGAAGCTCTGGTACAAAGTCTAAATGCTCAAGACCAGATGGTTAGCAATTTTCAAGAGGTTAATGGTAAGTATGCTAACTATTCACAGGGAGCCATCTTTTACTCGTCAGCGGTTAACCCAGCTACACGATTTGTTAATAGTCTGATTTACGCTCTCATTGCAGGTGTTGGTGCCTATCGCATCATGTCGGGTGGCACATTTTCAGTGGGACAATTGACAACCTTCCTAAACTATGTCACTCAGTATACCAAACCTTTTAATGACATTTCATCTGTCCTATCTGAACTTCAAAGTGCTTTAGCCTGTGCTGATCGTCTTTATATGATTTTAGATGAAGATGAAATACCAGAAACGGGCAATGCGGTTTTGGAAGAAGCAGAAGTTCGGGGACATTTTCAATTTGATTATGTTCAATTTGGCTATTTGCAAAATAAACCTCTTATCAAGGATTTGAGTATTGATATTCCTGCTGCGAGTACCGTTGCTATTGTTGGTCCAACAGGAGCAGGGAAATCTACTTTGATTAATCTTCTCATGCGTTTTTATGACTTGGACAAGGGACAGATTTTGCTGGACGGTCGACCTATTACGGATTATACCCGTGAAAGTCTTCGCAAGCAGATTGGGATGGTTCTACAAGAAACTTGGCTTGAAGTAGCTACTATCCATGATAATATTGCCTATGGCAATCCAGAAGCTAGTCGAGAGGAAGTAGTTGCAGCAGCCAAAGCAGCTAATGCTGATTTCTTTATCAAACAATTACCTCAAGGCTACGACACTTTCTTGAAAGATGCAGGGCAATCTCTTTCACAAGGTCAACGTCAGTTACTAACTATTGCTCGTATATTTGTCAATGTTCCTAAAATTCTTATCTTAGATGAAGCAACATCAAGTATTGATACTCGTACGGAGCTCCTTATTCAAGAAGCTTTTGCTAAACTGATGAAAGGTCGTACTAGTTTCATTATTGCTCATAGATTATCTACCATTGAGAATGCAGACCTTATTTTGGTAATGAATAATGGTGATATCGTTGAATACGGAACTCATGATCAATTAATGAGAACTAAGGGAATGTACTATCGTATGCAGACAGCCCAAAAGACACAAAATAATTAAAAATTGCAGAGCGTTTAGGCTCTGTTTTTTTTGCTTTTAAATGTATTATTTATTAGTGAAAGTAAGAGATGAAAAAGAAATGAAATTGATTTATTTTTTCTTTTTTATTGGAAAAAATACCGATAAGATGGTAAACTATAAGGGATATTATATAAAAAAAGGTATCGAAAATTAGAATGTTAAAACACAAAAATGTCCTTGTCTTTTTGGGACAAACTTTGCTTTATTTCGCCATTTTTATGGCCCTAATTTATCTCTACAATTACCTAGGACAAGGTCAAGGTAATTTTATCTATAACGAATTTTAGGAAGAATAATGACGAATACAAAAATTAAAGATATGATTGAAACGATTGAGCACTTTGCTCAATCACAACCCGACTTTCCTGTTTACAATATTTTAGGGGAAGTCCATACTTACGGCGACTTGAAAGCCGATTCGGATAGTTTAGCTGCCAAGATTGATAGCCTTGATATCCCAGAAAAATCACCTGTTGTGGTTTATGGTGGTCAAGAATATGAAATGTTGGCAACTTTCGTAGCTTTAACTAAATCTGGTCACGCCTATATTCCAATTGATAGTCACTCAGCTCTTGAGCGCGTGACAGCTATTGTTGAAGTGGCAGAGCCGAGTCTGATTATTGCTATTAACGATTTCCCACTAGAGGATGTTAAAGCACCGATCTTGACATTGGATCAAGTGAAGGAAAGTTTTGCTAACAAGACTACTTATGAAGTAACCCACCCTGTTAAAGGTGATGATACTTATTACATCATCTTCACATCAGGAACTACAGGTAAACCTAAAGGGGTTCAGATTTCGCATAATAACCTTCTTAGTTTCACCAACTGGATGATTACAGACAAGGAATTTGCGACTCCAAAACGTCCTCAAATGTTGGCTCAACCGCCTTATTCATTTGACCTATCAGTCATGTACTGGGCGCCAACTTTGGCACTTGGAGGAACACTCTATGCGCTTCCTTCAGCTATTACTCAGGACTTCAAGCAACTCTTTGAAACTATCTTTTCACTTCCAATTGCCATTTGGACATCTACGCCATCATTTGCAGATATGGCAATGTTGTCTGAAGACTTCAATGCAGAGAAGATGCCAGAAATTACGCATTTCTATTTCGATGGGGAAGAGTTGACTGTCAAGACTGCTCAGAAACTCCGCCAACGTTTCCCAAAAGCACGTATTATCAATGCTTATGGACCAACTGAGGCTACTGTTGCCTTGTCAGCAGTAGCGGTAACTGATGAGATGCTAGCTACTCTTAAGCGTCTACCGATTGGTTATACCAAGGAAGATTCACCAACTTATATTATCGATGAAGACGGTAATATCCTTCCAAATGGTCAGCAGGGTGAAATTATCGTATCGGGTCCAGCAGTTTCCAAAGGCTATATGAACAATCCTGAAAAGACTGCGGAAGCCTTCTTCGAGTTTAATGGACTTCCTGCCTACCATACTGGTGATGTGGGAACGATGACTGATGAAGGTCTCCTTCTTTACGGTGGTCGTATGGACTTCCAGATTAAATTTAATGGTTTCCGTATTGAGTTAGAAGATGTTTCACAAAACCTTAATAAGTCTAAGTATATCGA
>DBFVHV010000062.1:0-8585 GCA_048524165.1 Streptococcus sp. | reverse complement strand
CTAGCTCTTGGCTACCTTCATAGCCATTTTGTGTTTTATCTTCTGACACGTTTAATTTACCTTTCTAGCCTCAGAACGGCGAACACGCTCACCAAAATATTGATACAAATCAACACGGAGTGTCCCGTTATAAAGCTTACGTTTTTTATCGGCTTTCATACCGTATTTACTTTCAAATTGTTCATCACTGGTCAAGATAAACTTGCTCCACGTTTTAAGTGGCGCAAAAGTTTGACCCATTTCATTATACAAGATATCCACAGCCTTGTCATCCAACAAGCGCTCCCCATAAGGAGGGTTTGAAATAATGACACCGTTGATTTTATCTGTTTTCAAGTCCTGTAAACGCATTTGTTTCAATTTAATAACATCTTCAAGACCAGCCTCGCGAGCATTAGCCTTAGCAATCTCAACCATACGGCCATCAATATCACAACCCATAATATCTAATTCAACATCGTAATTTGCCTTGCTATCAGCTTCATCCCGTACTGACTGTACTAAATCTTTATCCACCCAATTCCACGCTTCAAAAGCAAAATCACGATTAAAACCTGGTGCGATATTCATTCCAATCATAGCAGCTTCAATACAGAAGGTCCCCGAACCACAAGTTGGGTCAATCAACGGTTTGTCAGGATACCAGTTGCTAAGTTCAAGAATAGCAGCTGCCATATTTTCTTTAATAGGTGCCCCACCTTTATCAGTACGATAACCACGCTTAAAAAGACTAGCACCTGTAGTATCAATTAAAACAGTAGCCTTATCCTTTAAGATTGAAACTTCAATCTTAAATTCCGCACCTGTTTCTTGAAGAGGCACTCCTTCCGGACGGTGGAAATACTTCTGTAGTTTCTTAACGACAGCTTTTTTAGAAATCGCCTGAACAGACGGCTCATTATGAAGCTTTGATTTAACACATTTAGCTTTTGAAATTGGGAACTTTGCACCTAAGGGAAGATAATTTTCCCAGTCCAAGGCAAAAACTCCCTGAAAAAGCTCCTCAAAAGTACGTGCTGGAAACTCACCCACCACAATCTTGATACGGTCTGCAGCTCTCAACCAAAGGTTAGTTTCAGCAATTGCACGAACATCACCTTGGAAACGCACCTTCCCATTTTCAACCTGGGTCTCATACCCCAACTCACGTAGTTCACGTCCAACCACAGCTTCAAGTCCGGCTGCAACAGTTGCTACTAATGTAAATGTTTCTTTCATTGTCATCCTTTTACCTAATTATTACGAGTACAAATTCCCCTAAGCTATAGCTTATTATCCACTCTTGCCCTTAGATGGTAGACGCAAAAGGGACGATTCTTGCTAAAAGAAGGCTGAGACATGTGTCCCAGCCTCACCTATATGCAATTTTCTATAAGCCATGTTTTGTTCCAGAAGTGACTAGGTACCACTTCCTTCGATAATCATCTGTCTACTGCATAGCAGTCAGAATGGTCCGTTCGTTTCCGGCCATCCCATGCCCCTACCAAAGTTTGGGTTGCTAGCTTGAGGGGTTTACCGCGTTCCACTTTTTAGGTTTCCCTAAAAACTCCGTCACTGTGGCACTTTCAGAGCTACTAAAACCTATCCGAAGACTTAGCCAGTTCGCTCGCCGTAACTTGAAAATCAAGTCCCTAGGCTTATTGATTCACCTAGCACAAACACTACTGGCATCACAGCCAGTGCTAGCATGGACTTTCCTCATGGAAGACTAGCAACCATGCGATTATCCAAAAATTGCACAAAACCAGTTTTATTCGACGATTTGTTTTCCAAAGACCTCTTTTTCCAAACGACTGATACGTTTTAAAATATCATAGTTTGAAGCCGAAGCAACATTGGCAGTGGCATGTGATGGTTCACTTGTCGCACTTGCATATGCGGGACGGCTTGCAGGAGCCGATGTCGACTTAGCCTTCAGTTTTGCATTTTCCTCTTGCAATTCCTTAACTAGAGCAATGTAGACACTGTAATCTTTGATCACATCATCTAAAAACTCATCGACTTCTGTTTTATCGTATCCACGCATGCTTGTTTTAAATTCTTGTTCGTAGATTTTCTTGGGCGTTAAATTAATCTTAGCCATTATTATTCTCCAATACTTGTCTTATCTAACTTACTAATACTTTACAGTCTAATGTTTTTATGATACAGAAAAAAATATAAAAATGCAAGTTTAAAACTCAATTATATCCTATTCCGACATGACTTCATTGAGGTCATCAAAAGTCAATAGAAACAAGGGATAATCCCTTGCTTCTATTATCATATCGTAAAAATATTTCAAATTTGTTTCATTTTCAGGTTCATAAAATAAATAAGCTTGGTCTGTATTATCAATGAGAAACTGATTAAATTGTTTAAACTGAGCTGGCGACTGATAAGCTGGAAAACTATACTTTACGAAATCAACTTGTTTAAAGGTTCCCAATTTTGCTTGGTTGGCTTCATTCCAATTCTGACCGTGTGTTTCAAATGGAAATAGCGTCGCTAACTTCAAAGGATAGTCTTTCTGAAGTTCCTTAGCCACCTCTAGCGCCCAGAATTCAAAACCAAGGTTCCCAGTAAAAATCATCCAATCCACACCTTCATCTAAAAAACGTTTAAAATCACGTCTGATTGCCTTCTTAATGATATTTACCTTGGGGTCCTTGTCTTTAAAAATACCAAGTTCAAAGCTCTTATAGCCCGTTATGAGTAGTGATGTCATTTATTGTTTTCCTCGTTCATTTTATGGTATAATGAAATAGTCTTTATGTATATCTTATAAAGAAGAAGGGAAAGAAATGGTAAACTATCCCCATCAGATATCTCGTAAGATAGCACAAGTACATACTAAAAAATCGAATAGAGTTGACTTTGCCAATCGGGGGATGAGCTTTGAATCTGCTATTAATGCGACTAATGATTATTATTTGTCGCGTGGTTTAGCTGTTATTCATAAGAAACCTACACCTGTTCAGATCGTCAAAGTCGATTATCCAAAACGCTCACGAGCAAAGATTGTAGAAGCTTACTTTAGGCAAGCCTCCACTACCGACTACTCTGGTGTTTACAAAGGATACTATATTGATTTTGAAGCCAAAGAGACACGGCAAAAGACATCTATGCCTATGAAAAACTTTCATGCGCATCAGATTGAGCACATGTCTCAGGTCATCAATCAAGATGGGATCTGCTTCGTGCTACTTCACTTCTCAACGCTTAAGGAAACCTACCTTCTGCCTGCCAAAGACTTGATCGCTTTTTATCGAATTGATAAGGGGACAAAATCAATGCCTCTTGATTATATCAAAAAAAGAGGTTATGCAATCGCAGAGGCAGCTTATCCTCAAGTTCCTTATCTAGAAATCATTGAAAAATTATTAGGTGGTAACACATAATGGCTAAATTTAATTTCAGCAACTTTAAAGAGTCACTTAACGGTTTGACTAAACGTGCTAAAAACATAAAGGTCAAACGTTCAGATTCTTCTCGTTATAGCAAGGGAAAACGCTCAGCTGCTTCAGATCAAAGTTTAGGCTGGCGCATTGCAAAATACGGTTTTATTGGACTACTGACTTTCTTTGTAATCTGTGTCATCGCTGGTGGTGGACTCTTTGCTTACTATGTTAGCAGTGTTCCTAAACTTACCGAGAACAAGCTGCAATCAACAAACTCAAGTAAGATTTACGATGGTAATGGCAGTCTTATTGCTGACTTGGGGGCCGAAAAACGTGAAAGTGCATCAACAGATGAGATTCCTACAACCCTAGTCAATGCAATTACCTCTATCGAAGACAAACGTTTCTTTACCCATCGCGGTATTGACGTTTATCGTATTATGGGAGCTGCTATTAACAACCTTCGTCGTAGCAGTACTCAAGGGGGATCTACACTTGACCAACAGTTGATTAAGTTAGCTTACTTCTCAACTAATACCTCAGACCAAACCCTTAAACGTAAGTCACAAGAAATCTGGTTATCTCTCCAAATGGAGCGTCAGTACACTAAACAAGAAATCTTGACCTTCTACGTTAATAAGGTTTATATGGGTAATGGTTACTACGGTATGAAGACCGCAGCTAAATCTTACTTTGGTAAAGAATTAGGCGACCTCTCAGTTGCCCAAGCAGCTCTTCTTGCTGGTATTCCACAAGCACCAACACAATATGACCCTTATGCTAATCCAGATGCTGCTAAAAAGCGTCGTAACACTGTTCTTGATGAAATGTATGAAGACAAAAACATTTCTAAAGAAGAGTATGAGCAAGCTAAAGCAACGGATGTATCAGATGGTCTTCTTCCACTTACGAAGAAAGCGAGCTACGAACCATACCTAGATAACTACATCAAACAAGTTATTGAACAAGTCGCTACCGATGCCAATGCTGATATCTACTCAGCTGGACTCGATGTCTATACAAATCTTGACCCTGATATTCAAAAATTCATTTGGAACGTCTATAATACTGACGACTACATCTACTATCCAAATGATAAATTCCAAGTTGCATCTACTATTGTTGATGTTACCAACGGACATGTCGTGGCTCAGTTGGGATCACGTCACCAAGATGAAAATATTGCCCTTGGTACTAACCAAGCTGTTCAAACAGACCGTGACTGGGGATCTACAATGAAACCTATCACTGACTATGCCCCTGCTCTTGAAAAAGGTGTCTACACAAACACTGGTGCTACTGTTAGTGATAATCCATACAATTTCCCAGGTTCTTCAACACCAGTTTACAACTGGGACCGTAAGTATTACGGAAATATCTCATTGACCTATGCCATCCAACAATCACGTAACGTTACAGCCGTTAAAGCTCTTCAACAAGCTGGATTGGATTACGCTCAATCCTTCTTGAAAGATTTAGGTATCGAGTACCCAGAAATGTACTACTCAAATGCCATCTCATCATCTACATCATCATCAGATTCTAAGTATGGTGCATCAAGTGAGAAAATGGCCGCAGCCTATGCAGCATTTGCAAATGGCGGTACTTACTATAAACCTTCTTACATTAAATCAATTAAATTTGAAGACGGTTCAACAAAATCATACGATTCTAAGGGTGTCGAGGCCATGTCACCACAAACAGCTTACATGATGTCAAGCATGTTGAAACAAGTATTGACAGGTGGTACAGCGACTGAAGCCTACGTCTCTGGTACAATTAATGCTGGTAAGACTGGTACATCTAACTACGGTGACGATGAGTACTATCAAGTACAAAAAGAAAGTGGCGTCTACGCTGATCTTATGGTTCCGGATGAAACTTTCGTCGGATACAATACTAAGTATGCAATGGCTATTTGGACAGGTTACAAGAAACGTAAAACACCGCTTTATGGATCAGATCTTGATATCGCTAAACAAATTTACGGTGTAACAAGTAGCTACCTCAACCAGATGTATGGTGCGGGTTCTGAAGACTTCGATATGCCTAGTGGTGTTTACAACAACGGTAGTTATGTCTTCCTAACTGGTTCGTCAACGTCAAATGTTTATACAGGATCACTAGGAACATCTAGCTCATCATCAAGTTCGGATTATGGTCAAAGTAGTGACTCATCAAGTTCACAAGATAGTCAACAGTATGGCCCAGATGCATCAACAAATCCTTCAACATCGGGTTCTTACGGTGCTGAGCATTCAAATTCAAACACTTCTACAGCAGATGAGTAAAAGGAATTGAAAAGAGTTATCCATTGGATAGCTCTTTTTACAACCATAAATTTTAATGAAGCCAACTAAAAACACTGGAATTTTTATCCAGTGTTTTTGAGATATCTTCTTATTTTGAAGCAAGGGCCCCCATTGGGTCCCAAGGAGCAAGTACTTGTGGCTCTGCTTCATAGGCTGCTAATTCTTCAGCTGTAAGGAAGTCTTTGCGGACAACAATTTGATAAGTATATTCATCCATCCAAGCATCAGAAGCAACAAAGTAACCTTTTTGTCCAACCTTGTCTCCCCAAGAGTTTTCAACCTTCCATTTAATTGGTTTACCATTGGCATCCAAATCAACACCTGTCAATACCATGGCATGGGTCATGAGAGATTCACTGTAGTCCAAACGTCCAGCCTTGTCTTGAGTCAAGTTAATATCCATGCTAGCTGTAAAATCGTAAACATTAGTTGCAAGAATACCTTTTTGACGGTCCGAAACCTGACCAACATCTGAACCAAACCAAACACTCTCTCCTGCCTTCATCTGTGCAATAGCAAGCTCTTTGAATCGGTCCATTGGGAGGTTAATATAACGAACACTTGGCGCGCCTACAACATTTCCCAACATCTCAACCGTGTAAGATTTTCCGTAAGGTTTATCAGCTGTTGGAGCGTTGATAACTGATACATAGTCGCTGAGTTTAAGGCCAACATATTTTTCAAAGAAGGCCTGTGGCGTGATATTCTTCTCAGATTGATAGTTATCATCTTTATCTCGATAGGCAAAATCAAACTGACGTGGTGGCAAGCCAAGGGTCATGGCAAGATAATTGAAGATTTCTTGAAGGAACTCCTCCTTTTTAGCTTGAACAGCAGCCTGATCAGCGCCACTGGCAATCAAATCGCGCAAGATTTGGGCATCTTGACGAAGGAGTTTATTAAGGTATTGATTAAGCTCACGACTATTGCTTGAAGCTACAGATTCTGGATATACTGATTTTGGTACAACACCATATTTTTCAAAGAGCGATACGACCATATCCCATTGTCCACCATCTTGTTGGGGAGTATCCAAAAGGAATTTAACCTTACGACTACCAATTTCTTGATCTGCTGTAGCAATGATTTGTTCCAAGAACCAGTTTGATTTTTCATATTTATCCCAGAAAAATGTGTGGGCTTGAGAAAGCTCGAAACTTTCCAATTTGAAGTCCGAAATCAATTTATGGCGGAAAGTATTAAGGGCCGCAAACATCCAGCAACGACCTGAAGCTTTTTGGTTAGACACCTCATCTTTAGTCAAATCAATTGAGAAAACATAATCATTTTCCACTTCTGATTGACGTGTCTCGATAGATTTAAGCAAGCCGTTATGAGTTACTGCGTTTTCGATAGCGCCGTACTTGGCATTAGCCTCATAATCTGCAAATAGTTTTTCTGTGAAATCTGTTGATAGTGAAGTCATAAGATTCCTCCTTTTAAGCCTTATTCCTCTCTATTTTATCACTAATTTCTGAAAATTCAATTTAAAAATAACCCTAGGTTAAACCTAGGGTTACGACAACCTTATTCAACTTTATCAAAAAGCGTTTCAGGTGCTGGTTTAGTTGGCTGACACGACATGACAATGAGTGCAATACTTCCAATGAATGAGAAGAAAGCCAAGAATGGTACAAGCCCTATACAACTTAGAAGCCCCCAAGCCGGATGAATACCTGCATCTCGCAAACGACGAAATTGAAGGGCCAGTTGTGGAATTAGTATGATCAATCCAAAAATCATTATCGGTGACATATATTTCAAAATCATTTTTTGTATTTCAGTTGAGTCATTTAATATAGCTGGGTCATGAGACACATTACTGAAGAAAGGAATGAGAACAAAACCTACCACAAGGATAGTACTAATGATGACATTAATCAAGTAAACCCACCAGTAGTCTGGGCGTGTCGAACGTCCACTAAAATCAAAGGCACGCTTCCAAAAATCAATATAAGCTTTAATCATAATTCATTTCTCCTCTTATTTCCAAAAATCGTCAAAAATAGTGATTGGCAAGTGACGTTTGTGTTGACCTTTACGCCACCAAGTCTCAATCGTTTCCTGAGCTTTGGCTGATACTTCCTTGCCTTCAAGGTCCTCATCAATCTCACGATAGGTCACTCCCAATGCCACTTCGTCGGCAATTCCTGGTTTATCTTCTTCCAGGTCAGCTGTTGGTACTTTTTCATAAAGGGCTTTATCAGCACCAAGCTCTGCAAGAAGGGCGGCGCCTTGACGCTTGTTTAAACGAAAGAGCGGCAGGATATCCGCACCACCATCACCAAATTTTGTGAAGAAACCTGTAAGGTTTTCAGCGGCGTGGTCTGTCCCAATAACTGCTCCACTATTTTCACCAGCAACCGCATATTGGGTTATCATGCGTTGGCGGGCCTTGATATTTCCCTTATTAAAGTCAGAGACGTTTACACCTGCCTTGGCAAGCTCAGCAACTTGACCATCAACAGCTTCTTTAATGTTAACCGTAAGACTTACATCTGGCTTGATAAAAGCTAGAGCACGTTGGGCATCATCTTCATCTGCTTGGACTCCATATGGTAAACGAATGGCGATAAACTGATAGTCTTTTTCTGTCTCTGCACGAAGTTCTTCAACCGCAAGTTGCGCAAGACGACCAGCCAATGTAGAATCCTGACCTCCTGAAATCCCTAAAACATATGTTTTAAGGAATGGATGTTTGATCATGTAGGCCTTCAAAAAATCAACGGATTTTCGAATCTCTTCCTTCGGATTAATGCTAGGTTTAACTCCTAGTTGAGCAATAATAGTTTCTTGCAAAGTCATATTTTCTCCTTTTACTCTGACAAGTCATGGGCTTTCTTACGCATATTATCAATCAAGGTCATCTTATTTTCCCAGACATCTTTGGCCA
>DBFVHV010000061.1:0-2081 GCA_048524165.1 Streptococcus sp. | reverse complement strand
CGCCTAAGGCTCAAGACATTGTAGATGGACCTAAAGATGGTGCCAAAACTGAAGCCAATGCCAAAGCCCTCGCTGAAAAGATTTACGACACCCTTAGCAACGGAGGTAAGATGTCAGATCTTATCAAGGCAAAATATGCCCAAATTAAGGTAACATACAAGGGTGATAAGTGGGCCTTCAACGTTGATGTTTATAAAGAAAAAGAAAGTTCATCATCAAGCACTGAATCATCATCTGAATCAAAAGCTTCATCAAGTGATGATTCTCAAACAGAAACACGCATGAGTTCAAGCTCATCAAGTGCTGAACGTTCATCATCAAGTTCTTCAAGCCATACTGAAACAGACTCAGAGGCATCTTTCTCTGACCTAACTGGTGACGAATAGAGAGGGGCCAAACATGTCAAAGAGAAATATCATTATTAGTGTTGTTCTTGCTTGTCTCTTGGTTACGGGAGCTGGTTTTGGTATCTTCTATTACTGGGGGTCACACCATTTGGATAGTGTTGTACCTGGTAAGGTTTACCAATATTCAAGTTCTTTAAATGGCGAGGTCAACGATCGTGTCATGTATGTAGCTTTCCAAGAAGGTGGTAACAAGGCACTCGTGAGTCAGGACCGTACGACAGTGGTTAATGCTGCTAAGAGCCAGACTGATTTTGACAAGGCCTATAATGACCAAACAGCTAAATGGGAATACAACGTGACAAAAACAACTTTGACTCTCGGTAAAAAAGAGGATGATCAATTGTCACAATGGCAGTACAACAAGGTCTTTGCTTATGGCGACCATTTTACATCAAAGGATTTCTATTACCAGATTGCCAAAGGTGGTCAGGGTGAAGTGAAACAAAAAATGACCTTCAAAGAAATTAAATAAGCATCTGATGATAAAAAGATGTCTAAGGTTTGGAATCTAATGTTTCAAACCTTTTTTCTGTCTGAAATACTGCAAATCACGAATAATATTTTCCTAATTAGGGTTAAAAATTGAAATGAGAGGGCAAAAACGGTATAATAAGATTGTTTGGGCAATTTCATGCTAGTCAAAAAATAGATAAGCAGGACTGCCTATAGACAGTTGACTTAAAGCAACTTTTGCAAGACTTAGGCTTAGGGGCTGACTGCTTCAACAGTTTAGTTATTGGACCTTCCAGTTTGCCTAAGTCTCTGACAAGAGAACGATATAAGAAAGAACGGACAGATGATTACCTCTATTGTTTTTGACGTTGACGATACTATTTATGACCAACAGGCGCCTTATCGTATTGCCATGGAAAAATGTTTCCCTGATTTTGATATGAGCCACATGAATCAAGCCTACATTCGTTTCCGCCACTATTCTGACATCGGTTTTCCACGTGTAATGGCCGGTGAGTGGACAACCGACTATTTCCGTTTTTGGCGCTGTAAAGAAACACTTTTGGAGTTTGGCTACCATGAAATCGATGAAGAAACGGGTAACCATTTCCAAGAGGTTTACGAGCATGAGTTGGAAAACATCACTATGCTTGATGAAATGCGCATGACCCTTGATTTCCTCAAGGAAAAAAATGTTCGTATGGGAATTATTACCAATGGACCAACAGAGCACCAACTTAAGAAAGTCAAGAAGTTGGGCTTATACGATTACGTGGATCCCAAACGTGTCATCGTCAGTCAGGCGACAGGATTCCAAAAGCCAGAAAAGGAAATCTTCAATCTTGCGGCTGAGCAATTTGATATGAATCCATCGACGACTCTTTACGTCGGAGATTCATACGACAATGACGTCATGGGTGCCTTCAACGGTGGCTGGCATTCTATGTGGTTTAACCACCGTGGACGTAGCCTTAAACCAGGTACGAAACCAGTCTTTGACTTGGAAATTGATAGTTTTGAGCAACTCTTTGGAGCTGTGAAAGTCCTTTTCGACCTTCCAAATAACAAATATATCTTTGATATTAACGATAAAGAAAATCCAGTTCTTCAACTAGGTATTAACAATGGTCTTATGATGGCGGCCGAACGTCTTCTTGAGAGCAATATGAGTAGTGATAAGGTGGTTATTCTCCTTCGTTTTGATGCCAATCAGGAAAAAAT
>DBFVHV010000060.1:0-3018 GCA_048524165.1 Streptococcus sp. | reverse complement strand
TTCATGGTTTTAATTTTAAAAAAATAGAATCATTTTGCTTGAAATAATAATGAATTATGTTAAAATTTAAGGGTATAATCAAGGGAGTAGCAGGCGACCTTAATCATCAGATTTGATTAAAGGTTGCGATTATGTCGTCATTACGAAATTTTACATTTCCGGCATATTCTTAAACAGCGAGACTTGTTTTTTATTAAACAAGTCTCTTTTTGTATGATTTTTTATATGAAAAGAGTCTTGTTAGCCATTTTTCCCTATTTAGAAGGAGGAGACTATTTTGTCTAAAGAACAAAGTAAAGCCTTGTTTTACACACAAGGAGAGGAAGAAGTCCTAAAAAGCTTGGACACTTCCGTTGATGGTTTGTCAACTGAACAAGCCAAGGAACGTTTAGATGCCTATGGCTACAACGAGTTGGATGAAGGTGAAAAACGCAGCCTTTTATCAAAATTCATCGACCAGTTTAAAGATTTGATGATTATCATCTTGCTTGTTGCTGCTGCCCTTTCTGTCATTACAGAAGGGATGCATGGATTGACAGATGCCTGCATTATTTTAGCCGTTGTTGTTTTGAATGCAGCCTTTGGTGTTTATCAAGAGGGGCAAGCAGAAGCGGCTATTGAAGCTCTTAAAAACATGTCAAGTCCAATGGCACGTGTGCGTCGTGATGGTAATGTGGTTGAAATTGATTCACGTGAATTGGTTCCAGGAGACATTGTTTTGCTAGAAGCAGGTGATGTTGTTCCAGCAGATATGCGTTTGATCGAAGCAGCCTCACTTAAGATTGAAGAAGCTGCCCTTACTGGTGAATCCGTTCCAGTTGAAAAGGATATTACCGAGACGGTTGAAGCAGAAGCCGGAATTGGTGACCGTGTGAATATGGGTTATCAAAACTCAAACGTTACCTACGGTCGTGGTACCGGAGTAGTAACCAATACTGGTATGTATACTGAAGTTGGTAAGATTGCTGATATGCTAGCTAATGCGGACGAATCACAAACGCCGTTGAAGCAAAGCTTGGAGCAATTGTCTAAGACTTTGACTTACCTTATTATTGCTATTGCCTTGGTGACATTTTTGGTTAGTGTATTCATTCGTGGCGAACAGCCCCTTGAAGGTTTGATGGTTGCCGTTGCTCTTGCTGTTGCAGCTATTCCTGAAGGTTTGCCTGCCATTGTAACCATTCTCTTGTCACTTGGAACAACGACTCTTGCAAAACGCAATTCGATTGTTCGTAAATTGCCAGCAGTTGAAACCCTAGGTTCAACTGAAATTATCGCATCTGATAAGACTGGTACCTTAACGATGAACCAGATGACTGTTGAAAAAGTCTATACAAACGGTCAATTGCAAAGTGCTGATACAGAACTTGGTGCTGACAATACGACCCTTCGTATTATGAACTTTGCTAATGATACGAAGGTGGATCCAGATGGTAAATTAATCGGGGATCCAACAGAAACAGCCCTTGTACAGTTTGGTTTGGATCACAATTTTGATGTTCGTGAAGTCTTGAAATCAGAGCCTCGTGTTGCAGAGTTGCCATTTGACTCTGACCGTAAGCTCATGTCTACTATCCATAAAGAAGCAGATGGTTCTTACTTTGTAGCCGTCAAGGGTGCACCTGACCAATTGCTCAAACGTGTAACTCGAATTGAAATCAATGGGGAAGTTCGTCCAATCACGGATGAAGACAAACAAGCTATCCTTGCGACGAATAAGGACTTGGCAAAACAAGCCCTTCGTGTCTTGATGATGGCTTATAAGACAACGAGTGAAATTCCTGCTTTGGAATCTGAAGTGGTTGAGTCTGATTTGATTTTCTCTGGTTTGGTAGGGATGATTGACCCAGAACGTCCTGAAGCAGCAGAAGCTGTCCGTGTCGCTAAAGAAGCGGGGATTCGTCCAATCATGATTACAGGTGACCACCAAGATACAGCGGAAGCAATTGCTAAGCGTCTAGGTATCATCGATCCAAATGATACGGAAGATCATGTCTTTACTGGAGCTGAGCTTAATGAGCTTTCTGATGAGGAATTCCAGAAAGTCTTCAAACAGTACTCAGTTTATGCGCGTGTGTCTCCTGAACACAAGGTTCGTATCGTTAAGGCATGGCAAAATGAGGGCAAGGTTGTTGCTATGACAGGTGACGGGGTTAATGATGCGCCATCACTTAAGACAGCTGATATTGGTATCGGTATGGGAATTACTGGTACAGAGGTTTCTAAGGGAGCTTCTGATATGGTTCTTGCCGATGATAACTTTGCAACCATTATTGTTGCTGTAGAAGAAGGTCGAAAGGTCTTCTCCAATATTCAAAAATCAATTCAGTACCTCTTGTCAGCCAACATGGCCGAAGTCTTTATTATCTTCTTTGCTACATTATTTGGATGGGATGTGCTTCAACCAGTGCACCTTCTCTGGATTAACCTAGTAACGGATACCCTTCCAGCCATCGCTCTTGGTGTTGAGCCAGCTGAACCAGGTATTATGACTCATAAACCTCGTGGACGTCAATCAAACTTCTTTGATGGTGGGGTTTTTGGTGCTATCATGTATCAAGGTGTTTTCCAAACTATCCTGGTTCTTGCAGTATATGGTTGGGGTCTTGTTTTCCCTGAGCATCATACACAAACAGAAATTCATGCAGATGCCCTTACAATGGCCTTTGCAACACTTGGATTGATTCAGTTGCTTCATGCCTTTAACGTTAAGTCTGTTTATCAATCAGTCTTTAAAGTTGGTTTCTTTAGAAACAAGCCATTTAACTGGGCAATGCCAGTAGCCTTTATCCTCTTGATGGCAACTATCATAGTTCCAGGGTTTAATAATCTCTTCCATGTGTCACATCTAAGCTTTACACAATGGCTTGAGGTTCTTGTGGGTTCATTCTTGATTGTGGTTTTTGTTGAATTAGTCAAAGCTATTCAACGTGCCCTTGGTAAGGATAAAGACGCTATTTAAGACATAAAGTCAGAGACAATGGTCTCTGGCTTTTTCTTATCACATCTTGAATTCAT